>SKOM01000038.1 GCA_007120095.1 Candidatus Competibacteraceae bacterium
ATCGCGTTGACATTCGTCAAATCCAATGAGGGCCGTCAAACAGGTATAATAGTTTAGAGGAAGCTAAAGAATAGATTAATAACGACGCTGGATCGCGTCGCCCATCTAATAAAACAGTGTTTGCAGGAGGTCACCATGTATTTTTCTGAGTTCACAGCTTCGCGCCGAACGTTTCTCGGCATGGCGGCAGGCAGCTTGGCGCTGGTCGCTGGTACGGGCAGCACCCCAGTGCAAGCCGCCAAAACCCGCACCTCAGCGAAAATTGTCATTCTGGGCGCAGGAGCTGGTGGCATGGCCATCGCCAACCGCTTGGTTGATCGCCTAGAGGGGGCGGAAATCACGCTTGTCGATGGCCGCCAAGAGCACTGGTACCAACCAGGCTTCACTCTGATTGCGGCTGGGCTGAAACCGGCAAGTTATTCTGTATCGCGCAACGAACAATGGCTACCCCGACCAGTCCGTTACATCAACGAATATGCGGCCGAGCTTGATCCGGAAACCCAGCGCGTCACCACCACAGGCGGTACTCGGCTGGATTATGATTATCTGATTGTCGCCACCGGACTGATCCTCGACTGGGATGCCATTGGAGGTTTTAGCCTTGATCTGGTGGGGCAAAACGGGCTGGGCGCTGTTTATGCCGGTCCGGAGTATGCCGCTAAGACTTGGCGGGCTTTAGACGAATTTGCCACCCGTGGCGGGCGAGCGGTATTTATGCGTCCTACTACCGAGATGAAATGCGCCGGCGCTCCACTGAAGTACAGTTTCCTCACCGATGATCACCTGCGGCGCAAAGGCACCCGCGATGCCTCTGAAGTCGTCTATACAACCAATAGTCAAGCGCTTTTCGGGGTGCCTATCGTCACTGAAAAGCTAGAATTGATTATGCGTCGCCAGGATATCAATGTCGTGCGTCACCATGTACTCAAGGCCATTGATGCCGGTGCCCGCAAAGCGACTTTTGACACCCCGGATGGGGAAGTCACACTGGATTATGATTTCACCAATGTGGTACCGCCACAACGCGCACCGCAGGTGATCCGCGACAGTGGCCTGTCCTGGGCCGATCGCTGGACTGACCAGGGCTGGATCGAAGTCGAGATGGATACACTGCGGCATAAGCGTTACCCCAATGTGTTTGGTATTGGCGATATCAACGGTGTGCCTAAGGGTAAAACCGCCGCATCAGTAAAATGGCACCTCCCCGTGGTCGAGGATCATTTGGTCAGCGAACTTGCTGGGGGGGAAGGGACACGGACTTATAACGGTTATACCTCATGCCCGCTCATCACGCGTGTGGGTCGCGCCATGCTGATCGAGTTCGATTACCACGATAATCTCGTACCCAGCTTCCCCGGTGTAGTCGCACCCTTGGAAGAACTGTGGATTTCATGGCTGATGAAAGAGGTCGCTCTCAAAGCCACATATAACGCCATGCTACGTGGCCGAGCCTAAGGGGGGAAACGATAATGGAAGAGTTCGAAATCAGCACCTTTATTGCGGTGTTTGAAGAAATGTTTGGTTCGGTACTGTGGTGGCTAATGGTCACAGTAGCCGCCCTGATTACTTTGGCCTATCTCTATGTGCTGATCCGTGATCGGGCGATGTCGATGCGTAAATTTTTACTGGCGCAACTGTCGATGCCCTTTGGCGCAATTATCGCCGTGCTGTTCGTTTTGCACATCACTAATTCCCAATTGAGCGACATCGGCGGACCGATTGATGTGATCGTGCTGCTCGGCGTTGCCCTATTGGGCGCGGGCGGGTTGTCGATACTGGTCTATGTGGCGCAATCTTTGATCAGAGGAAAGCAGTCCACAGGTTAAGTGGTGATTGCACAGATGGCTGAGTATGCCAAGCAGCGGAGCTGAAAGCTCCATACCCCACATCCGGAAAGTGCGCCCATCCCAGAAATACGCAACGCCCCGTTACCCCGAGGCGTTGCCATTCAAATCGTCGCACACCTATCGCGACCGCGACTGCACCAAATTCAATCCCTTGAGCAAATTCAGCGCCTCATAAAGCTGATAGTCACGGCGGGCGAGTGAACCCGGTTCCCGTGGATCCAAGGGCCGGGTTTCTTGACGCTCTTCGCCATTATCATCGCCCTCCAGAAAGCCCGATAAATTGGCCTCGCGGACTCGATCAGCGACGGGTCCGTCGTCATCTGCCAGACGTAGTGATGCTAAACGAATATCCGGTTCGATGCCCTCAGCCTGAATGGAACGTCCGCTGGGGGTGTAATACCGCGCTGTGGTCAACTTGACGGCGGTACTGTCGGACAGTGGCAGAATCGTCTGCACCGAGCCTTTACCGAAAGTCGGCTCGCCCATAATGATGGCGCGTCCTTGATCTTGCAAAGCCCCTGCGACAATCTCCGATGCCGAGGCCGATCCGCCGTTAACCAGTACAATTAAGGGTGCACCATCCAGAATATCGCCCGATCGGGCGCGAAAATTCTGTCGAGCGCCACGGGTACGCCCCTCGGTCTTGACAATTTCACCGCGATGCAGAAAAGCATCTGAAACATCAATCGCCGCACTCAATACCCCACCGGGATTATTGCGCATATCCAACACTACACCCTTGAGTTCGCCGGCCTCGCGCAGTGCTTCAATTTCCTCACGCAAGTTCTGACCGGTGCGCGCCTGAAACTGCGAAATCCGCACATGCGCAAACCCCGGCTCCAAAATCTCGCTGCGTACACTGCGTACCTGAATAATATCGCGCACAATATCCACCTTCAGCGGCACATCCTCACTCTCGCGGACGATCGTTAGCGTGATTTCGGTACCTGGACGCCCGCGCATGCGCTGAATGGCCTCATCCATGGACATGCCCTTCACCGAGGTGTCGTCAATACGGATGATCAAATCACCGGCCTGAATACCGGCGTGATACGCGGGTGTGCCGTCAATTGGCGCGACGACCCGGATGAAACCGTCCTCCATGCCGATTTCAATACCCAGACCTCCGAACTCCCCGGAGGTGCCGGTTTGTAAATCCCGATACGCTTGCTCATCGAGATAGCTGGAATGCGGGTCGAGACCCGTCAACATACCGCGAATAGCGCTCTCTATAAGCGTTTTATCGTCCACCTCTTCGACATAATCCCGCTTAATGCGATCAAACACATCGGTAAAAAGTCGCAGTTCTTCCAGGGGTAAATTAGCGAGGGCATCGCTCGGGTCACGATCCGCCCAGACACGATGACCTGCAGTGCTGCCTACGCCAATGGCCAAACCCAATGCCAGGGTCAAACCATAGCGGGTAATCCGACTCATGAGTAACTCCATCGTTTTTTGCAAGTATGGGGTACGCGATTTTTGCATCGCCTCAACCAACCTCTGTTCATGATAGCTGCAACAACGATCGGCCTGTCATGGCCGAGGGCTGCGGCAATTGTAATAAATACAGCATTGTAGGAGCGATATCACATAAGGCACCGACACCGACGAACTGCGCGGGGCGCCCCACATAGACCAACGGTACCTGATTCAGTGTGTGGGCTGTGTGCGCCTGGTGGGTTTCCGGATCGAGCATCTGCTCGGCATTACCGTGGTCAGAAGTCACCAACATCTCGCCACCGACGGCCTTTACCGCCTCATAGACTTCACCCAGACACTGATCTACGGTCTCTACGGCTTTGATCGCTGCATCAACCAACCCACTATGGCCGACCATGTCCGGATTGGCGTAATTGCAAATAATGACATCGAATTGACCGCTGTTCACGGCAGCAACCAAAGCCTCGGTCACTCCGGCTGCGCTCATCTCCGGCTGCAAATCATAGGTGGCCACTTTGGGCGAAGGAACGAGAATCCGTTCTTCACCGTCGAATACCGTCTCGCGACCGCCGTTAAAGAAAAAGGTCACATGGGCGTATTTTTCGGTTTCAGCCAAGCGCAATTGGGTCTTGCCATTGGCCGCTAACACCTCGCCCAGTCCGTCGTGTAACTCCACCGGTGGAAAGGCCACCGCCGCATCGATGGTGTCTTGATACTGAGTCATGCAGACAAACCCAGCCAGGTCAATTGGTCGTGGACGGGTAAAGCCATCAAAATCAGGCTCCACCAGGGCGCGGGTCATTTCGCGCGCGCGGTCTGAACGGAAATTCACAAACAACACACAATCGCCATCGGCAACAATCACCGGATCAGCCCCTGGCGGGCTGATGGCCGTAGGCTTGACGAACTCATCGTTTTCATCCCTAGCATACGCTTGTTCTAAGGCTTCGGCCGCAGTATCGGCCTGATACTCACCCTCACCCTCGGTAATCAATCGATAAGCGAGCCACACCCGATCCCAGCGCTGGTCGCGGTCCATGGCATAATAACGCCCGACTATCGAGGCGATTTGCCCGCGACCCAGCTCAGCACATTGGGCCTCCAGCGCGGCGATAGAATCCGCTGCACTGCGCGGCGGCGTGTCGCGGCCATCAAGAAACGCGTGTACGTAAATCTGCTCAGCGCCGCGTTGTGCCGCCAGTTTGAGAGTGGCAAACAAATGCTGCTCATGGCTGTGTACCCCACCGGGCGATAATAACCCCATAATATGTACCGCTCCGCCACGCGCCACAGCGGCATCGATGGTGGTACATAATGCCGGATTGGTGAAAAATCCACCCTCGTCGATGGCCTTGCTAATGCGGGTGAATTCCTGATAAACCACCCGTCCGGCACCCAAATTCATGTGGCCGACTTCGGAGTTGCCCATTTGGCCATCGGGCAAACCTACCGCCATACCGGAGGTATTCATCCGCGTATGCGGATACTCAGCCCACAAATGATCCCATACTGGGGTATTGGCGCGAGTGATGGCATTATCATCGGTCGCCTCACGACAACCCCATCCATCGAGGATCAGTAAAATTGTTGGTTTCGGCTGCATGATTGCCTCTCAGTTAGTGCTACCACGGTGAACGAACCCCAATGGTACGTAAAACGGCAGCAAAAGTGTATGACCATCAACCGTAAAGGCAGTTGCATCAACGGCGACTAGGAGTAATTTAACGTGAAAATTAACGGCGTTCATTATCGCAGTATTTGGGCTGAAACGAACGGTAACGTGGCCATTATTGACCAAACTCAGTTACCGCATCGCTTAGTTATTCAAACCTTGAGCAGTCTGGACGATATCGTCAAGGCAATCAGTGATATGCAGGTGCGCGGTGCGCCTCTGATCGGGGCGACAGCGGCTTATGGCTTATGTTTGGCGCTGCGCCAG
>SKOM01000058.1 GCA_007120095.1 Candidatus Competibacteraceae bacterium
AGGATATTAAAGTATCCTTTAATAAAAAGCACTGGGCAAATAACAGTGAATCAGTTTGATGTTATAACAATTGCTTACTCTTAATCCTGACTTACCGTCCTCGCGTGAAAGATTAATGCGGTCATTTACCGCCTATAGCCAGTACTGCGGCCATAGACGGTGCGATGAGGGAATCTAGGGCGCTTTAGCCAGAATGCTGTACAAGCCATCCAACGGTACCCCGATCCATTCAGGCCGGTTGTCCATTTCATAGCGCAATTCATACAGCGCTTTTTCCAGCGTGAACAAGGCAATCAGTTGCCGACCATGAGCGTTGTTTTCCGGGTAGACGCGACAATCTCCCAGTGCTTCCCGATAACCTTCCAGGAAAGCCGCCGAGGCTTGTTGTCGCCAATCTAATGCCGAGGGTTGCAGATGCTCCAGCACGTCCGGCTGTGCGGCCTGCATTTCCATCAGGGCGGTTTGCATGGCATAGTCAAACGAGCGCAGCATACCGGCAACATCCCGTAGCGCGGAATGTTTGCGCCGCCGCTCGTCGAGCGAACGGGCTGGTTCACCTTCAAAGTCAATGATGATGAAATCATTCTCATTGATTAACACCTGCCCGAGATGATAGTCACCGTGATAGCGGGTCTTGAGAGCGTTAAAATCCTCCCCTGGGCGCAGCCGAGCCAGATGCGGAGCCAGTTTATGGGACAATGCCAGCACTCGTTCTGCATTGGCACGATGATGCTGCGGTAAATGTTCAAGGTTCAGTGAGAGTTTATCCAGGGTGAGCTTGGCTTCGCGTTCAATGCTGCTCAGCCAATGGTCTAAATCGGACCCAGTGATCGGTTCCGGATCGAACGCGGGATTATCCGTGCGAACCGCCAGCGCCCGATGCAACTCACCCGTCCGCTGGCCGAGGGTGCGGCTCATTAACCGATACACCAAATGTGTGGACTCGATGGATTCATACAGCTCGGGTTGGGTGAGGCTGTCTTCAAGGTAACGAACCAGATAATCCAGGGTCCAGGACCAGGCATCGCCCTGGTTAGCGCGCAGTCCTTGCAGTATAGCCAATGTGGTATGGGTACCGTCAGAGGCGATAAATTCCAAGGCACCGACTAAAGGAGCGGTGGGTTCAAAAGGCGAGATTTCGGTCAGGAAATGCCCCATCTCCAGTTCGGGATTCAACCCCGGTTGCAATCGTCGATAGGCCTTGAGAAACAGAGTCTCGCCCAGAATTCTGACGGTGTTGCTGCTCTCGCGCTCGGGTCGACGAATAGGCAGGGCGTGTGAGGTGGTGCCGACTAATTCGCCAAAGGCACGGGTGGTGGAAAAACGCAACATTCCACCCCCTTCCAAGGTGACTTCCTGATTGCGTCCCATGCTGTCAACCAGGACGCGGCAAAAATCCTCATCAGTGAAGGCGTCGCATAACAGACCGACATCAGCCTGACGGCGTACCTTAGCCAGGAGCGCTACACTCGGCACAACGCCGCGATCATCGGCGTCTTGCTCCCATTCCATGGTGACCGGCAAAAAGTAGTGTTGCGGAGCGTTATCGGCTAATTCGACTTCCAGTTGCAACAGTAGCCAGGATGCCCCGTCGGTGTGCCACAGGTGACGACGGTTTAAATTGACGCGTACGATACGCTCGCCTTTGGCGGCGAACCAGCGTTGATGGCGTAAAAATTCCGGCAACACTTCGCCGACCAATTGTTGCTGCAATTGTTGAGCGAGGACACGACGGTGAGTGATGGCCTGGTGTTCTGGAAAGAAACTGCCCCAGCCTTGAAAAATCACCAATACCGGGAGTTCAGCAGGTGGCAGCCATTGTTCATGCCACATTGGTTCGTCGACGTCACTGGCTAAACTGAACCAGTAAAAACCATGGCTGGGTAAGGTGAGCAGATAAGGTAATTCGCCGATGGGGGGGAATGGGGTGCGTCCCATCAGCTCTAGCGGCACCCGGCCTTCATAATCACCGAGTTCCAGTTCTACGGGCTGGGCGGAACGGGCCAGATTGGCCACACACAGCACGGCGTTGTCTTCATGCTCGCGAATATAGGCCAGAATTTTACGGTTACCGGGGCGTAAAAACCGCAGCGTGCCCCGGCCAAAGGCTTGATGGTTTTTGCGTACTGTGATCAGCCGTTTCATCCAGTTTAATAAAGAAGACGGATTGCGGCTTTGAGCCTCGACATTGACCGCATCATAGCCATAGATGGGATCCATCACCGGGGGTAAATACAGCTTTTGCGGGTCAGCTTTGGAAAATCCCGCGTTGCGATCCGGACTCCACTGCATCGGCGTGCGTACCCCATTGCGATCCCCCAGATAGATATTGTCGCCCATGCCGATTTCATCGCCGTAATAGATAATCGGCGAGCCGGGCATCGACATTAACAGGCTGTTCATCAGCCGTATCTTGTCCATGTCGTTGTCCAGCAACGGTGCCAGGCGCCGGCGGATACCGACATTAATCCTCATGCGCGGATCGGCCGCGTAAGTCTGGTACATATAGTCACGTTCTTTATCGGTGACCATTTCCAGCGTGAGTTCGTCGTGGTTGCGCAGAAAAATCGCCCACTGACAGTTATCGGGGATGTCCGGAGTCTGGCGCATGATTTCGACGATCGGATAGCGATCCTCTTGGGCGATGGCCATGTACATACGTGGCATCAGAGGAAAGTGATAGGCCATATGGCATTCATCACCTTCGCCGAAATATTCGCGCACATCTTCCGGCCATTGATTGGCCTCGGCGAGAAACATGCGATTTTGGTAGCGGGCGTCCATGGCCGCCCGCATTTGTTTCAATACCGCATGGGTTTCAGGCAGGTTTTCGTTATTCGTGCCCTCGCGCACGCACAGATAAGGAATCGCATCCAGGCGCATGCCATCTACCCCAATGTCAAACCAGAAGCGCATCAGTCGCGTCACGGCATTGACAACAGAAGGATTATTGTGGTTCAGATCCGGCTGGTGAGAGAAAAACCGGTGCCAGTAATACTGTTTAGCAATGGGATCCCAGGCCCAGTTGGAGGACTCGGTATCGGTGAAGATGATCCGTGTCTCGGGGAATTTGCGGTCATCATCGTTCCACACGTAGAAATTACGCTTGGCCGACCCCTTGGGCGCCCGCCGGGCCGCCTGAAACCACGGATGCTGATCCGAGGTATGGTTGATAACCAGTTCGGTAATGACTTTCAGATCACGGCGGTGAGCCTCGCGCACAAAGCGGCGCAGATCCTGACGGGTGCCGTAATCGGAGTGGACATTGCGGTAATCGGCAATGTCATAGCCATCATCACGTAGCGGTGAAGGATAAAAGGGCAATATCCATAACGTATTGACACCGAGTGATTTAACGTAGTCCAGTTTGCGCGTCAGACCGCGAAAATCACCGATTCCGTCGTTATTCAGATCGAAAAACGCTTTAACAGGGAGCTGATAAATAATGGCATCTTTGTACCACAGCGGGTCATCCTGCCAGGACGGTGGCGCTATATCGCTGCTCATGGTCAATCCCCTTTAGCCGTGATCAGTGGTAGAATCAGTAGACATGTTAGCGCTGACTCGGAAGATATGGGCAGCGACTTTATGGGGGTTTAATTCCACATAATTGCGTTCGCCTTGCCACACGTAACGCTCGCCGGAAATCAAATCCTCAACCTGATAGGGCTGTTCTGGATCGATGCCCAAGGCGGTCAAATCCACAGTGACCCAGCCCAACTGGGTATAGGTGTAATCGAGGCTGACGACCACCAGGATGACGTTGGACAGCGTTTCGTCGGTTTTGCTGTAGCACAGCATCTGATCATTGCTGATCGGATGAAAGACCAGCCGCCAGTCAGCCTGCAAAGCCGGGTTGTTATGGCGAATACGGTTGATTCGAGCAATGAAATCGGTGAGCACATCCGGTCGATCCAGCGCCCAGTCTTTGATCTCGTATTTTTCCGAATAGCGGTATTCTTCCTTGCCGGGTGCCAGCGGGGTATGTTCCCAGACTTCATAAGCCGGACCATAAATCCCGTAGTTCGCTGTAAAGGTGGCGGCCAGAACCAGGCGAATCAAAAAGGCCGGACGTCCGCCGTATTGCAGATACTGGGGCAAAATATCCGGAGTGTTAGGCCAGAAGTTGGGTCGGAAATATTCGCGGCTGTCTGTTGCCGTCAACTCCTCCATATACTCGATGAGTTCATCCTTGGTGTTGCGCCAGGTGAAATAGGTGTAGGACTGGGTGAAACCACCCTTGGCCAGGCGATGCATGACCTTGGGCCGGGTAAAGGCTTCAGAGAGAAAAATCGCTTGTGGATACTGGGCCTTAACTTTGGTAATCGCATAATCCCAAAAGCGAAATGCCTTGGTGTGAGGGTTATCGACTCGGAAAACCGTCACCCCTTGCCGACACCAGTATAGAAACACTCCGGTAAGTTCATCCCATAAATTCTGCCAATCTTCGGACTCGAAATTCAGCGGGTAGATGTCCTGGTATTTCTTCGGGGGATTTTCAGCATACTGAACCGTGCCATCCGGTCGCCAGCGAAACCACTGGGGGTGTTCGCTGACCCAGGGATGATCGGGAGCAACTTGAAAAGCGATGTCTAAAGCCACCTCAATGTTCAACTTTTTAGCCTGCTGGACAAAGTGGTGTAGATCCTCCAAGGTGCCAAGCTGCGGGTGAATGGCAGTGTGCCCGCCTTCCTCGGCACCAATCGCCCAAGGTACGCCGACATCATCGGGTTCTGCCGTGAGGGTGTTGTTTTTGCCCTTGCGATTAATGCGACCGATAGGATGGATAGGCGGTAAATACACCACGTCGAAGCCCATATCGCGAATACGTGGCAACCAGCGTTCTGCGTCACGAAAACCGCCGTGTTGCAGTCCGAGTCCACAGGAGCGTGGGAACAGCTCATACCAGGTACTGAAACGCGCGTACACTGGATCCACTACCACGGGCAGTCGTTTATCATAATGGCAGGCTGCGCTTTTGTCCGGGTACTGAGCCACTAACTGGGCCAGATCGCCGTCTAAAGCCCGCAATCGTCGGGTTTCCAGCTCGGCATCACCACACAGCCATGCGGCCCATGCTTGCAATTTTGCCGCATCGGCTCCGGTCGCCCGCTCACCCGCAGCGGCCACCAGTTCTGACCCGATGCGCAATGCCAGGGCAATATCTTGCAGCTCGATGCGCCGCTGGAAATCATGGC
>SKOM01000071.1 GCA_007120095.1 Candidatus Competibacteraceae bacterium
CAACTCGAACAATTGCGCCCTGACTGGAGTCCGCTGCACCATCTGCAGCAACTGGCGGCGGCGGCTGATGGCAGCCCCGAGCAGTGCAGTGAACCAGCCCTGCGGGATTATCTGGGCGGTTTCGGCTTTGCAGGCGATATGGCGCTGGCGGCCTGCGCGCCGTTTTCCGGCGGTGAAAAAGCCCGGCTGGTGCTGGCGCTATTGATTTGGCAGCGGCCTAATGTCTTGCTGCTGGATGAGCCGACCAATCACCTGGATTTAGGAATGCGCGAAGCGCTGACCTATGCCATTCAGACCTTCACCGGTGCTTTAGTGGTAGTTTCGCATGATCGCCATCTCCTGCGCAGCAGTTGCGACGAGCTGGTGCTGGTGCATGATGGGCAGGTCAGCCCCTTTGACGGCGATTTAGACGATTACCGGCAGTGGCTCAGTCGGGCTGAAACTGGAAGCGAATCCAGCGGTGGGGGTGGCAGTAACCAGCGCGCCGAACACCGCGAACGCAAACGCCGTGAAGCCAGGCAGCGCAATGAACTGGCGGCTAAACGCCGCCCTCTGGAGCACGAACTGCGCCAACTCGAACGACAGCTCGAACAATTAAGCCTGACCCGGCAAACACTGGAACAGGCGCTGAGCGATCCTGACATTTATCAGCCTGAACAGAAAGCTCAGCTCCACACCCTGCTGCAGCAACAGGCCGAAAACCAGCAGCAACTGGCTCAGGTGGAAGAAGCCTGGCTGGATCGACAAACCCGGTGGGAAACCCTCAACGATTAGTGTCGACTTAGACCTGGTGTCGGCTCGAAGCGTGAACCATGGCGGCGCGCCAAACGGTACAGATGTTTAACGACTGTCTCGGGACCGATCTGATGTAGATAATGGAACAGGCCGCCGCGAAAAGCTGGAAAGCCCACACCGAACACCGCGCCGAGATCACCATCACGCTCAGAGCGAATAATCCCCTCGTCGCGACAGCGCACCGCCTCATTGAGCATCGGCAACACACAACGTTCAGCAATATCATCAGCAGACATCACCGTGCCACGGCCAATTCCCAGCTCACTGTAAACCCGCGAGTCCACCGGACGTTTGCGCCGCCATTCGTAATGTTGACGGTAGCGATAGAAACCGCGATGATTTTTAACCCCTTGACGCCCCGCTTCAAGTAAGCGCTCTAATAAAGGGGGGGGTTGCAAACGTTCGCCGAAATGATGATGTAATACCCCACCGACTCTGGCCGCGATATCAATGCCGACCCGATCCAGGAAAGCCAACGGTCCGATAGAAAAACCAAAGCGCACCAGAGCAGCATCAATGCTTTCCACCGGCAGCCCTTCCAGCAGCAAATGACCGGCCTCGTTGAGATAGGGTGCTAAAATCCGGTTGAGGAAAAAACCCGCACCATCATTGACTACAATCACCTTCTTACCCTGGCGTTGCCCCAAAGCAACCGCAGTGGCAACTACAGCCGGATCGGTCTGCGGTGTGACCACCACTTCGAGCAGCGACATCTGCTCTACAGGCGCGGCATAATGCATACCGATCACATGGTGTGGCCGCTCGGCATGCTCAGCAATCGAGGTAATGGGCAATGACGAGGTACTGCTCGCAAAAATAATATCCTGGTCACCCCGTTGCTCAACTTCACGCAGCAATTGCTGTTTGAGAGCCAAATCTTCATAAGCGGCTTCAATCACCAGTGGATAACCCCGCAAACCACGATAGTCTGCGGTTGGCGTCACCCGACGCCGTTGCTGAACGGCCGTAAATGTGGTGATATGCCGATCTTTAAGCGCCTGCTCGGCTTGTTCATCCACATAGCGCAGGCCATTTAATAAGGCTTGAGTCTGGTTGTCTTTGAGCCGTACCCTCAGCCCCGCACGGCTGCTCAGCGCGGCGATACGTGCGCCCATCTGGCCTGAACCCAGTACAGCGATGGCGTTGACCGTTCGGGGACGGACACTGTTCACAGGCTTTTTTAGCCCTTGAGTCGCCAAATACAGCCCCATTAGCGCCCGTGCCTGCCGGGTTTGCCACAATTCACCGAGCCGTTCGGCTTCGTATTCCAGGCTGATGGCCGCCGGTTTGCGCACACCGTATTCAACACAATCCACTATCGCCAACAACGCGGGATGATTGTGATGCGGGGATTCGCGCAAACGTTGACGGGTACGATTGAGAATCAGTTGTTGCACTATAGAGTTTCTTTCCAGCATTTGCCGCAATAGTGCCGAGCGAGTTGGCGTATTCGGATTGCACCGCAGGGCTTCCACCCGGCGGCGTGCCGCATTAAGCAGCACGGTGGCCGGAACCACCTCATCGATCAAGCCGATTGCCAACGCCTGCGAGGCGTACAGCTGGCGACCGGTAAGCATCAGATTAAAGGCGCGTAACATACCGATGCGCATCGGTAACCGCAATGTCGTACCACAAGCAGGCAATAAACCGAGCCGGGTCTCGGGAACGCCCAGACGGGTGTGCACAGCATCGCTGGCAACCCGGCCTTGACAGGCCATGGCAAAGGCCAAACCCGCTCCTAAGCATTCACCATTAATCGCCGCCACCACCGGCACCGGAAAATGGGCGAGCTGATTGCAGAGTGCCTGACCGCGCCGTGTCAAAGCCACCGTATCACTGCGGGTTTGGCAAGCCAATAGCAGACGCACGTCGGCTCCGGCAATGAATGAACCTCGCTTATTACTGATCACGACGACCCCGCGCAGATCAGGACGCTGTACTAAGGTCTTAAAGGTCTTTTCCAATGCCGTCAATACCGGTAGCGTAATGATATTACGGGATTCGTCAGGCACCTTGAGCCGGATCACCGCGATACCATCAGCGCCGATCTCACTGTGGATGGCCTCATCCATCATCTTACCTCCAGTACAATGGCCGCCCCCAGGCCCCCTGCCGCAGAGGCGCTGGCCAAACCCAGACCACCGCCAATGCGGCGCAGTTGCCAGGCTAATTGCAGCAGTTGCCGAGCACCGGTAGCGGCAAAGGGATGTCCATAGGCCAATGACCCCCCTTGAACATTCACCCGTTGCCTGTCCACCTCACCAAGCGGACTGTCGTAACCCACACTCTCCCGGGAAAAGTGACCCGACTCCCAACACGCCAGCGTGGCCAGAACCTGGGCCGCAGAGGCTTCGTGCACATCGATCAAGTCGATATCGGCCAGGGTTAACCCGGCTCGCTCCAGCGCCATAGGCACGGCATAAAGCGCTCCTGATAAACCCGTCCGGAAAGGATCACAGCCGGTAAACGCATAGCTACGAATGGTGGCCAGAGGTTCCAACCCCAAACCAATAGCGCGCTGGTGACTCATGAGCAACACGCTGGCCGCACCGTCGGTCAGGGCTATGGAGTTACCTGCAGTGACGGTGCCATAATCCGGATCACATAAGGGCGGTAGCTCGGCGAGTTGGCTGATATCCTGGTCTGGATGCAAGGTATTGTCCTGGGAACAGGTTTCCACCGTTTGTAACCGGTAAACGGTCATCACCTGCTCGGCCAGCTGACCTTGTCGCCAGGCTTGAGCCGCTAAGCGATGGGAACGCAGAGTAAACTGGTCTTGTGCTTCGCGGCTGATGGCATAAGCTTTGGCCATTTGCTCAGCGCTGTCGGCTATGGTCAACCCTGTGGTGTAGTCCTTGATGACCGGCGGTTTAGGGATTAGATGTCGCAATCGCAACCCGCGTAGCGCCCACAAGCGCCGTTTCAAGGTGCGAGCCTTGTTGAACGCCACCACCGTGTCGGCCAGTTGAGGGGATACCGTTATCGGTGACATCGAACTGGAATCCGCCCCACCGGCCAGACCCACTTCGATCTCGCCGCACTGGATAGCTTGAGTAATGGCAACAACCGTCTGATAACTGGTCACACAGCCATGCACTACACTGTAGGCATCAGTGCGCGAATCCAGACCACAGCCCAACACCATCTCACGGGCGATATTCGGTGCCTGAGGCGAACCCATCACCTGACCATACACCACACGCTGCACCAAGGCCGGATCGATGCCGCTGCTGGCCAGTAATTCGGTGCTCACGCGAATACCGAGTTCGATGGCATCCAGCCCACGCAACGCCGTCGAACGGCGCGCAAACGGGGTTCGCAACCCGGCGACCAGGGCGATCGGATCGCCCTGTGGCGTAATCAGCCGGTTCATTATTGTATACCGCTGGCGGTAGTATTACAGTGAATCATTATCATCGACAGGCCATAGTAGCGTAGCATTAGAACATAAGCTTAAAGGATTTATGTTCAGCCTTGCAGTCACAACCGCCCTAAGCCCAACAATAATGAGTGTAAACCACAGGAATAAACCGTGATCCGGTCAGTGTTAATAAGACTATTGCTCGGCGCAGTATTAACCGCCAGCATCCATGTCAGCGCAACTGCGCTACAGGTTGTTGACGATAAAGGGCGCAGTGTCCGCTTAGATCAACCGGCGCAGCGAATTATTGCCCTTGCCCCTCATATCACCGAAAATCTGTATGCCATCGGCGCGGGCGAACGCATTGTCGGCACAGTCAGTTACAGCGATTACCCCCCTGCGGCGGAACAGCTCCCTAGAGTGGGAGGCTATAACAGCTTCGATTTAGAAGGGATTATTGCCAAAAAACCCGATTTGGTCATCGCCTGGTTCAGCGGTAATCCGCGTGCTCAACTGGAACACCTGGAACGGCTTGGCTTGACCCTGTATTACAGTGAACCGCGCCGCTTTGCCGATGTGGCGGACAATCTGCGCCGTTTGGGCCAACTGACCGGCCATTCCTCGCAAGCAGAAGCAGCAGCGCAGCGCTTTGAGGCCGATATACAGCAGCTCCACACTCGCTATGGCGAACGCCCCCCCGTGTCGGTATTTTATCAGGTCTGGGAACAGCCACTGATGACCATTAACCGTGACCATTTGATTCATGAAGCCATCACCACCTGTGGCGGGGTCAATGTGTTTGCCGATTTGGAACGGCTGATTCCGCGCATCAGCCGCGAAGCGGTACTGGAACGCAATCCCGAGGCCATTATCGGCGGCGGCATGGGCGAGGATAACCCTGAATGGGTACAGGCATGGCGGCGCTGGCCGCAGCTTAATGCGGTGGCCGAGAATCATTTGTTTTTTATTCCGCCGTCGTTGCTGCAACGCCATACCGTGCGCATTGTCGAGGGCATGACGATGCTGTGCGAACA
>SKOM01000106.1 GCA_007120095.1 Candidatus Competibacteraceae bacterium
CCAGACACAGTATCGGCCCTTTGAGTTTACGGGATCGTTGCTGCACCGCGAGATATTCAATGATTCGCTCTTTGACGGATTCCAAACCGTAATGATCTTCATCGAGGATTTGCCCGGCGCGAGCCAAGTCATGCCGGATACGCGATTGTTTTTTCCATGGCACACTCACCAGCCAATCGAGGTAGTTGCGCACCACGGTAGCCTCTGCCGACATCGGCGACATCATCTTGAGCTTGTTCAGCTCGGCTATTGCCTTGGTTTTCGCCTCTTTAGGCATGCCAACGGTTTCAATTTTCTTAGCCAGATCTTCCAGCTCATTGGGTGCGTCTTCCAGATCACCCAATTCTTTTTGAATGGCCTTCATTTGCTCGTTGAGATAGTACTCGCGCTGGCTTCTTTCCATCTGCTGCTTAACCCGGGTACGGATGCGTTTCTCGACTTGCAGGACATCGTTTTCGCCTTGTATGACTTGCAGCAAATACTCTAACCGCTCATAGGCATCAATAATTTCGAGTATTTTCTGCTTTTCATCGAGCTTCATACCCATATGCGCGGCTATGGTATCGGCTAATCGCCCAGGTTCGTCGATCCCTGAGAGCGACGCGAGCACCTCGCTGGGAATTTTCTTATTGAGCTTGACATATTGATCGAAGACACTGAGCACAGAGCGCATCATGATCTCGCTTTCACGCCCTGGGCAATTATTTTCATACTCTAACGAGCTGACCGTGGCGGTAAAGCATTCGTCAACGTCTCGGTAATGGTTAATGCAGGCACGCGAACTGCCCTCGACCAGTACTTTAACTGTTCCATCGGGCAATTTCAGCAACTGCAATATGTTCGACACCGTGCCTAGTTCATACAGATCATCGATGCCGGGATCATCGACATCGGCTCTTTTCTGCGCGACCAGCAAAATCGTCTTACCATGCTCCATAGCGCTTTCCAGCGCTCGTACTGATTTTTCACGGCCAACGAATAGCGGAATAACCATATGCGGATAGACCACCACATCGCGTAAGGGCAAGACGGGCAAAGTCCGTTGACCGTAATCGACGGTGTATGGATTTTCATTCTGTGTCATGGTGATGACCTCGACGCAGGAGAAGGGTGGGGAGACGGTATATCTCGGCCTGCAACCGCCGGTTTGGATTAAATGATCCGCACCGGCGGCATGGATTCAATCGGATGAAGCAACGCGACGCGGTTCGGCCTGCTGGTAGATGATATAGGGTTGAATATCGCCATTGATTGCTGCTTCATCGACTACGACTTTGGCGACATTTTCCATGATCGGCAGATCATACATGGTGTCTAGTAAGACCTGCTCCAGCAAGGTACGCAAACCCCGCGCACCGGTCTTACGTTCCATCGCCTTGCGGGCGATGGCGCGCAAAGCCTCTTCGCGAAATTCAATTTCGCAATCTTCCATTTCAAACAGTCGGGCGAACTGCTTGGTGATCGCATTTTTCGGCTCCACCAGAATCTGCATCAATGCTGACTCATCGAGCTCGTGCAAGGTGGCGACCACGGGCAAGCGTCCGACAAATTCTGGTATCAGACCGTATTTGATCAGATCTTCTGGCTCAATGCTGCTTAATAAATCATTATATTGGCGATTTTCCTGACTCTTCACTTCGGCGGAAAATCCGATGCCGCCTTTTTCAGAGCGAGCGCGAATAACTTTATCAAGCCCGGCAAAGGCACCACCACAGATAAACAGGATGCTGCCGGTATCGACCTGTAGAAATTCCTGCTGCGGGTGCTTGCGTCCCCCCTGCGGCGGCACCGAAGCGATGGTGCCTTCAATCAATTTGAGCAACGCCTGCTGTACCCCTTCGCCCGAGACATCACGGGTAATAGAGGGGTTATCGGATTTGCGTGAGACCTTATCGATTTCATCGATATAGACGATACCCGTCTGTGCTTTCTCAACGTCGTAATCGCATTTTTGCAGCAGTTTCTGGATTATATTCTCAACATCCTCACCCACATAACCGGCTTCAGTCAGAGTGGTCGCATCGGCAATGGTGAAGGGGACATCGAGCAGGCGGGCAAGCGTTTCAGCCAGTAAGGTCTTACCTGACCCCGTAGGCCCTATCAACAGAATATTACTTTTGTTGATCTCAACATCGTCATTCTTATTCTTCAGCTCCAAGCGTTTATAGTGATTATACACTGCTACGGACAGCACTTTCTTAGCCCGATCCTGACCGATGACATACTCGTTAAGAACTTGAAAAATATCATGTGGTCTAGGTAACTTAGCACTATCTGCGGGTGCACGATCATCCATCTCTTCGCGGATAATATCGTTACACAACTCGACACATTCATCACAGATGAATACGTTAGGGCCGGCTATTAGTTTGCGAACCTCATGCTGGCTTTTGCCGCAGAATGAACAATAGAGCAACTTTCCGTCGTCGCCTTTGTCGGCTCGATCTTTACTCATCAGGAAAACCTCACGTCAGGCGGTAATGTTGTCGTATGTGCCAAACAGCACAGCACTCCCCTGTTGCTGTTTGGAAGGATAGCCGTAACCATCATTCTGTCTGCGTTATAGGATTGCGGCGGGAAAGCACAGCATCGATGAGACCGTATTCAACCGCTTCCTCACCGCCCATGAAACGGTCGCGATCAGTATCCTGAGCCACTTTCTCCAATGGCTGACCCGTGTGATCCGCCAGTACCCGGTTCAAACGGTCACGAATGCGCAGGATTTCGCGCGCATGAATATCAATATCACTGGCCTGGCCCTGAAAACCACCCAAGGGCTGATGGATCATAACCCGCGAATGTGGCAAACAAAACCGTTTGCCTTTAGCGCCCCCGGCTAACAGCAAGGCCCCCATGCTGGCAGCCTGGCCGACGCACATGGTGCTGATGTCAGGCTTGACGAATTGCATCGTATCGTAGATCGCCATTCCGGCAGAGACTACCCCGCCTGGAGAATTAATGTAAAAGTGAATGTCCTTATCCGGGTTTTCGGCTTCCAAAAACAACAACTGGGCGATAATCACATTTGCCATATGGTCTTCGACCGGGCCGACCATAAACACGACGCGTTCTTTCAGCAGCCGGGAGTAGATGTCGTAAGCACGTTCGCCACGTGAGGTCTGCTCGACCACCATGGGCACCAGATTCAGTGCCTGAGCATCAGGCATTGGCCCACTGTTCACAGTCATACCGAAACCTCTTGTGGCACGGGGGATGTCGGCTGTGCCGGGCGCATTAACTCATCAAAACTCATGGGTTGCTCCTCGACCTGTGCTTCGTTGAGCAGGCTATCGATCACTTGATCCTCCAGCACCAGCGCGTTAATACCTTCCAATAATTTGGGGTCACTATTATAAAATTGAACCACCTGAGCGCTCTCTTCATAACTGGCCGCTATGGTCTCGATACGCTGCTGCACCCGGTGCGGATCGACTTGTATATTATTCCGCTCAGCGATTTTGAAAATGGCAAACCCTAGAGCGGCTTGGCGACGCGCCCGAGTTTCGAAAAGCTTGTGGTGGCCTTGGTGTTGCTGTTCATCGGGGTCATCATCCTCACGAATCAAACCGGCCTGGATTGCGAAATGTCTGACGTTACGCTCGATCATCGCTTTGGGTACGGGGATATCATTAACGGCCAACAGGGCATCAACCACCTGATTTTTGACTTTACTCTGAATCGCCTCTTGCAATTCCCGTTGCATATTGTTGCGCAATTCCCCTCGCAGATCGTTGATGTCACCACTGGTGATGCCGAAGGACTTCACAAAAGCTTCGTCCACATCAGGCAACACGGGTTCCGCCACTTGGTGAATCTCCGCTTTAAAGTGTGCGGTTTTGCCGGCCAGCTCCTCAGCAAGATGATCTTCGGGAAATGGCATGTCGAACTCGAATTCGGTGCCTGCTTGACGGCTCAGTAATTCTCGTTCGAGGGCGGGCAACATTGACTTCGAACCCAGTACGATTTCGACATTTTCACCCGAACCACCGGGAAAAGTTTCACCGTCTACCGTCGCGGCGAACGAGAGCGTGATTTTGTCACCGTCCTCTGCTGGACGCTCAACAGGATGCCATTCAGCCCGCTGTTTGCGCAACGTTTCAACCATATTGTCCACGTCGGCCTCGGTCACTTCAACAACGGGACGCTTGATAGATTGACCTGCAATCCCCACCGGCTCGAATTCCGGACGGACTTCAAAGGTAGCCTGGTATTCAAAGTCCGCACCTTCATCAACCGACACCGGCTGCACATCCGGACTGCTGACGGGCGACAATTGTTCCTGCTCCAGCGCATCTCGAAAACTGCTTTGCATGAGGTCGCCGAGCACTTCCTGCCGCACCTGGGCACCGTACATGCGCTTGACCAATTTGACCGGCACTTTACCGGGTCGAAATCCATCGACTTTGACCCGACGCGCCATTGACTGCAGACGCTGCCGCACTTCCTGATCGACGGTTTCAGCAGGCACTTGAACGGTCACTCGCCGTTCCAGGCCTTCCAGTTGCTCAACAGAGACTTGCATTAATACACCTCGGGTTTAAATGACTATTTTGATAAGGTCGGGGCTTAGGGTAACGCACGCGAGGACTACATTCATCGGCCTAATTGCACACAGTTTTGCTTAATTAATGGTGCGAAAGGAGAGACTCGAACTCTCACGGGTTACCCCACTGGAACCTAAATCCAGCGCGTCTACCAATTCCGCCACTTTCGCACAGTGGACAAAATACGATTATACACCACGCCACATCGCAGGCCGAGTGAATAATAACAGGGAGTCATGGTGATCGTGAAACTGCGGCAGCATTATTTCAGATGGTGGGGAACAGCATCTCGCTTGAAATTGGGGTGGACGATGGGACTCGAACCCACGACGACCGGAATCACAATCCGGGGCTCTACCAACTGAGCTACGCCCACCATAGTTTATTGCTGAATACGCTTATGGCGCGCCCGGCAGGACTTGAACCTGCAACCCTCGGCTTAGAAGGCCGATGCTCTATCCGGTTGAGCTACAGGCGCATGATCGTTAAAGTCCGCTGAAACTTTGGTCGGGGTAGAGGGATTCGAACCCCCGACCCCCTGCTCCCAAAGCAGGTGCGCTACCAGACTGCGCTATACCCCGCAACGCTTAACTTTATAAGTCATATTTGAATCAAGC
>SKOM01000076.1 GCA_007120095.1 Candidatus Competibacteraceae bacterium
GTAAGGAGTTGTAGAGTATGGAAATTATTCCGGTTGACGATCATATTACTGCTATAGACCACAATCTTTTGAATATACCGGGTGCCGGTGTTTCCTATGTCGTGCGTGGCGACGATGTGGCGATCATTGAAACCGGTACATCACTGACTGTTGAGCATACCTTGGCAGGTCTGGACGAACTGGGCATTTCCCGCGATGCCGTCGGGCATATCATCTGCACACATATCCATATGGATCATGTAGGCGGCGCAGGCTACCTCGCAGCCGTTATGCCGCGTGCCAGTGTGTACATCCACAGCATGACCGCTGAGCATCTGGTTGAACCATCGAAGCTTATGTCCAGCGTGCGGCGTGCTGTGGGTGAGATCGCTTGGCCTCTGCACGGTGATATAAAACCCATTGAACGTGAACGCTTGCGCCCCGCTGAAGACCTTTGCCTGGATCTGGGCAAAGATGTACTGCTAGAAGCGCTGCCCACCCCGGGGCACTCACCCGATCACGTCGCGTTCTGGGATCGCCGCAGCGGTGGCCTGTTTATTGGCGACGGTGCCAGCCTGACCCATACCCGCTATCAGCTCGATTTTCCCGTCACACCCCCGCCTGCCTACGACCTGGAGCAGCACCTCAATACCGTCAAGATGCTGCGTCAGCAGGATATCGGGCGCTTTTATGTGACGCATGCTGGCCCGCGTGATGATGTGTCGCATATCTTGCAGTTGACCGAAGAAATGCTGCGCAGTCTGGCAGAAATTGCTCAGGACGCGCTGGCAAAAGGCCAGGACGAAGATACCCATGCATTAGCGGCCCGCTGGCTTCCCTGTGCGGAAGATGACGACGAAAACCGCAAATTTCTGGCCCGCAACCTGGGTGATTTGAGCGTGCGCGGCATGCTGCGCTACCTGAAGAAACGCCAATCGTAGAAACGGGCGCTGATCAAACCCAGGCCGGCGACCGACTGGAGGAGATCGACGCCCAGCGCCTGATCTACCACCTCCCCAAGCCCGGCCTCGGTGTGGTCATGCTGGTGTAGGAATGCTAACGCAACATCTGGACAGCCTAATAAGTTTAATGCACAATTAAAGAGTTTGGGCACTGATGTTGCCCCGTGTAATTTTACCTAGACTGATAGTAGCAGAGAGCCGTATAGCGTGATCGTGCTTGTTAATAACACTCACACGACACCGACCCAGAGTCTAGGGTTCTCGCTCACTATTACAACGCCACTCTATTGACGACCCGGCTGTTAAGGGTAAGGATTAGGTATGGACATCCGGAAAATAAAAAAACTTATTGATTTATTGCAAGATTCCGACGTTACCGAGCTGGAAATCAGTGAAGGTGAGGAATCGGTGCGTATCAGTCGCCAGAGTACACAGACCGTTGTGACCAGCGCCACCGTACCCGTGATGCCTGCCATGGCTGCTGCCGAACCGTCGCCGACTGCGGCCGACTCCAGTGCCATCGCGCCCGTCGGTCATACCCTTAAATCACCTATGGTCGGTACCTTTTATCGTTCTACCTCGCCTGAGGCGAAACCGTTGGTCGAAATCGGCCAACGGGTCGAAATCGGTCAACCGATTTGCATCATCGAGGCGATGAAAATGTTTAACCAAATCGAGTCGGATCATTCGGGGATTATCGCCGATATTCTGGTCGATAGTGGCCAGCCGGTCGAATACGATCAACCGCTGCTCGTCATCCAATGATGTTCCACAAACTGGTTATTGCCAACCGTGGTGAGATTGCTCTGCGCATTTTGCGGGCATGTCGTGAACTGGGCATTCATACCGTCGCGGTACACTCCACGGCGGATCGTGATCTTAAACATGTATTGCTTGCCGACGAAACCGTCTGCGTGGGTCCTGCATCAGCGGCTGAAAGTTATCTGAATATGCCGGCGATTATCAGCGCCGCTGAGGTCACGGATGCTTCGGCGATTCATCCCGGTTACGGCTTTCTGGCAGAAAATGCTGATTTTGCCGAACGGGTAGAACGCAGCGGCTTTGTGTTCGTCGGGCCCAAACCCGAGACCATCCGGCTGATGGGGGACAAGGTTTCGGCGATTCAGGCCATGAAAGCCGCAGGGGTTCCCTGTGTGCCGGGTTCCGATGGGCCACTCGATGACGATGATGGGCGTAATCTGCGCCTGGCGCGCGACATCGGCTATCCGGTTATCGTGAAAGCGGCCGGGGGCGGGGGCGGTCGTGGAATGCGCGTGATACACAGTGAAGCGGGGTTGCTCAATGCGATTGCCCTGACCCGCTCAGAGGCGCTCTCAGCCTTCGGTAATCCCACGCTGTATATGGAAAAATACCTTGATCGCCCTCGGCATATCGAAATCCAGGTGCTGGCGGATACTCACGGCTCGGTGGTGTATCTCGGTGAGCGCGATTGCTCCATGCAGCGCCGCCATCAGAAAGTGATCGAAGAAGCTCCCGCTCCGGGTTTGACCGCGCAGCAACGTCAGGCCATCGGTGAGGTGTGCGTGGCCGCCTGCCAACGCATCGACTACCGGGGGGCAGGCACCTTTGAATTCCTGTTCCAGGACGGCGAGTTCTATTTCATCGAGATGAACACCCGGGTGCAAGTCGAACACCCGGTCACCGAGATGATCACCGGCGTGGATATTGTCCGCGAACAATTGTACATTGCCGCCGGCCAGCCGCTCAGCGTTACTCAAGAGCACATCACCTTGCAAGGTCATGCCATAGAGTGCCGCATTAATGCCGAGAACCCCGATACGTTCCTGCCCTCACCCGGTGAGATTACCGAATACCATGCCCCTGGAGGGCCAGGGATTCGGGTCGATTCCCATGTGTATAATGGCTACCGCGTACCGCCCCATTACGATTCCCTGATTGGCAAATTGATTGCTCACGGCGAAACCCGTGAAGTCGCCCTGGCACGGATGCGTAATGCGCTCGCTGAGATGGTGGTTGAAGGGATTAAGACCAATATTCCTCTGCACCGGCGCTTGCTGGAGGATCCCCAGTTCCAAAAGGGTGGTACCAATATCCACTATCTGGAACAACAGCTTGGACGAGCGCAAAAGTGACCTCCTCCGACTGGCAGCAACTCAGTGTAACCAGCGCTGGACAAGCACCGGAACTTTTCGAGGAGGCACTGCTGGCTGTGGGTGCGCTGGCCGTCACGCTCACCGATGACGGCGACCATCCGCTTCTAGAACCACCGCCGGGGGCCACCCCGCTATGGCCGCACACTCGGGTGACCGGTCTGTTTGCTGCCGACACCGATATGGCCGGTGTTGAACGCCAACTGCGTCAGCATCTGGATGCCGATACCCCGCTGATGCTGGAGCGGCAGGGACTGGAGGAACGCGACTGGGTACGGGCATGGCTGGATGATTTTAAACCGATGCGGTTTGGCCGCCGGCTTTGGGTATGTCCCAGTACCCTGACCCCGCCTGATCCGCAGGCGGTTAATCTGCGGCTTGATCCCGGCCTGGCCTTCGGTACCGGCACCCACCCTACAACGGCGTTGTGTCTCACCTGGCTGGACAGCGCCCCCGTGGCACAACAGCGGGTACTGGACTACGGCTGTGGCTCGGGTATTTTAGCCATTGCTGCCGCTCTGCTGGGCGCTGAGTGTGTGCAGGTGGTGGATATCGACCCCCAAGCCCTGCTGGCTTGTTCCCAAAACGCCGAACACAATCAGGTGGCCGGGAGAGTTACCGCCGTCGATCCAGATACATTCACCCCTGGTAGCGTCGATATTCTATTAGCCAATATCCTCTCTGCACCATTGATAAAATTGGCTCCGTGTCTCAGTAGCTGGCTGGCTCCGGGGGGATGGCTGGTATTATCGGGTATTTTGCAATCACAGGCTACGGCGGTACAGACCGCCTATGCCGCCGCTGTCCGCTTCGAGCCCGTTCAGGAACAAGACGGCTGGGTCTTGCTGGTTGGCCGCAAGACAATGCCATGAACCGGGACATGTTTTCATCCGCGCCGCTGCGGGTCAAGGTGCAAGAAACGTTGGACGACTATTTTCGCCAGCTCGACGGCCATCCACCGCCCGCGCAATTCTATCGGCTGGTCATGCAAGAAGTCGAACCGCCGCTATTGCGCAGCGTGCTGGACTACACCAGTGGTAACCAAAGCCGAGCGGCCGAAATACTCGGCATGAATCGAGCAACCCTGCGCAAAAAACTGCGCCAGTATCAAATCTGAAGGCTAAACGCCCACCCAAAACGGTGCCGGAATGACCAACCGGTCGCCCCTGCCCGTCCGGATCGACCCGGCCAAACACCCCTGGCCGAAACCAAATTCGCGCCGTAACTCTCGATCAACGGAGGGAGATCGAAATGCAGGGATCAGATCGAACTCGGTTGAGAATTAAACGTCAGGGTAAAAAAAATCGCACCCGCACGCCGCTTGACGGCGCGACTCAGCGCGTGGTCAATGCGCAAAAGACTCCTTTAGCGTGCTCGAATAAACACCCAGCGTGGTGACTGTTAACACAATCAGTCCCATGCCGAAGATCTGGAGTGCAACCAGGCTTTCATTTAAAACCAAGACCCCGAATAGCGACGCGGTAACGGGCTCGACCATGGCCACGATTGACGCGACAGCCGGTGCAGTATAGTTCAATCCGATGATGTAGAAAATAAACGACAATCCGGCACCAACGACCCCTAACAGTACAAACAATGGCCAATTTGGCGCATTCAGCACGGCCACGGTCTGATCAGTATCCCCCAGTCCGAAAAGTATGATGGCGAGGACCGCGAACGCGATCACGAGAATCGCCTGCGGGCTACCGTGAGGTACTGCAAACTTGAAGCTGAAAATGAATACCGCATAGGATATTCCGGAAAGCAGACCGGCACCGACGGCAATCAGTGTAATGTCACTGGCTTCGATGTCGTAAATGCCCGTCAGCAGCACGACGCCCAGCATGACCACCGTGATCGCGGCCCACTTGAACAAAGTGGGACTTTCGAGCTTGAGAGCGAAGGACACGAGATAGACGAACACTGGTGCGCAGTACATCAGGGTCGCGGCAACTGCAACACTGCCCTCCGCTATACTTAAGAAATAAAAAGAAAAATTACCCGCTATACCCACACCGGCGATCGCCGACCAGAACCAAAGTCGGCCACTGGCCAACCCGCTGCCATGCGAGCGTACCA
>SKOM01000094.1 GCA_007120095.1 Candidatus Competibacteraceae bacterium
AAACATTATGCGTAATCAGGCAGCAGATGACAAGGTATGGCTGGCGAGATCAGTTATGTCAGACTGCGCTATAGTGAGTACACCAAGCTTGAATGCCAACAATGATGACGTGCTGTACAAGCTTTGTGGCCTTAACGGTCGTCATTAAGCGGGGATTTAGCCGCAAGCCCATAGGCTTTCAGCGTCGATATTGCGGAGATTAACTGATGCACCAAATAGTTCGAATTATCATCGGGTCAACCGTGCAGCGTCTGGGGCTGGCGGTATTATTGCTCGGTTTAGTCGCCTGCGGCGGCGGCGCTGATGACGATGTCAGCAATGGTACGCCACCGCCAGAGCAACTTACCGTCAGTGGGGTCATTACCGCCATGCCGGGTCATGCGGTCGATGGCAGTACCAATAATCCGGAATCACCGCTGCGTGACAACAACCGTCCCGATCAAGCTCAACCTCTGCCTAATCCCGTGCGATTAGGCGGTTATGTCACAGCGACACCCACCGGTTGGCCGGGAGACCGCTTTGAACGCCTTGCTGACTCCAGCGATTTCTACCGGGTCGCCTTGGTGGCCGGACAGCGTATCGAATTGAATATCAGCGATTGGACGTCGGACGGGCGGGTTGATCTGGAATTATGGCTGTACGAAATCGGCAACCCGTTGGAGCCGGTGGTGGTCGATGCGGCGGTAGGCACTGGCCCGGTCGAAACATTAGTGGCACCGGCCAGTGGTGAGTATTGGCTGGAGGTGTATGCCTTCCGCGGGGGATCCAATTACCAGCTCAGCATCGGTGAGGTGACGGCTACGACCACGTCGTCGCCGCAGGATTTACGCCTGAGTACGCCGTTGCTGGCCGACGAAGTGCTGGTGAAAACCCGTCCGCTGACGGCGATACAGCGAGCGACTGGAGCCTCCGAGCCGTTGGACACCCTGTCTGCGGCCGGTTTGGAGTTGCTCTCCGGAATGCCCGAGCACTGGACGCGCTGGACGGTTGAGCATCCGCAACAGGCGGTGCATACCCTTGGAGCGACGGCCCCTGATCGGCCGATGACATTGAGCGCGGAACAACAGCAGCGGTTAGCGATTTTGAATGTAGTCAAAGCGCTGCGAGACCGACCTGAAGTGGCCCAGGCCGCGCCCAACCAGCCCTTGGCATTGCAACGCGTGCCTAATGATCCGGGTTTCGGCCAGCAGTGGCATTACCCGCTGATTCAATTACCGCAAGCGTGGGATTTAAGCACCGGCGGTGAACGGCAGGTGATTGTTGCGGTACCGGATACGGGAGTGTTTCTTGCCCATGAGGATCTGCAAGGCCAGTTAGTGCCGGGCTATGATTTTGTCGAGCGTCGGGTCGGCGGCGATGATCCTGGTGATGCCGCTGTGGTGGGTGAAAGCAGTTGGCATGGCACCCATGTCGCGGGGACGATAGCCGCCCGGACTAATAATAATCGCGGTGTCGCCGGGGTGTCATGGGGTGCACAAATTATGCCGTTACGGGTGATCGGGCGTGGTAGCGGCTCAATTTATGATCTGGCGCAGGGGATGCGTTATGCCTTGGGCTTACCCAATGATTCCGGAGACGTGCCCGAGCGCCGCGCTGATATTATTAACCTCAGCGTGGGCACTAACGCCGATTCGCCCTTATACGCCGAGGTTATCCAAGCGGCGCGTGATCGTGGGGTGATGATTGTGGCAGCAGCCGGTAATCAGGCTACTGACCGCCCATTGTTTCCTGCGGCCCTCGATGGGGTGATCTCGGTCACAGCGGTGGGGCCGAACAAACAAGCGGCTTCTTACGCCAATTTTGGTTCCACCATTGATCTGACCGCACCCGGCGGCGAGCAGCGCCAGGGCACTGCATCGGGTGTGTTAAGTACCTGGGTCGAGGTCGTTGGTGGCGAGCGCCGCAGCAGTTATGGATTTTTACAGGGCACCTCGATGGCGACTCCGCATGTGGCGGGAGTGATCGCGTTAATGCAAGCCATTTATCCGAATTTGGACTATGACACCTTCCAGAGTTTACTGGCCTCTGGGCAGATCACCGAAGATCTCGGTTCTACGGGATTTGATCCTCGCTATGGTTGGGGGCTGATCGACGCCTTACAAGCGGTTTTTGCCGCTCAGTCATTAGCCGCTGCAGGGCGTCCGTCCAGTATTCTGGTTGCTGAACCCAATACGCTGGATTTCGGCAGCCTCAGCAGCGAGCAGGTACTGGAAATCCGTCGGCGCGGTGAACAACTGTTGGCGGTCAGCCGGATTGATACCAATGTGAACTGGTTAACTATAGAGCCGTTAGCGGTTGATGCCGACCGTTTAGGAGCCTACCGAGTGCGGGTTGACCGCAGCGGTCTGACGCCTGCCACTTATACTGCAACGATTACGGTCACGTCCAGTTTGAACCAGGTCTTGACGGTGCCGGTCAGTTTACGGGTCGGTGTCAGCGAGCCGGGGGATGTGGGATTGATCTATGTCCTTTTATTGGATGAGGATTTTCGTACGGTGGAAGAACTGCCAGTGCTGGGTAATGCCGGCGAATACCGCTTCCGCTTCAGCGGACTGGAGCCGGGTGAGTATTTCATTGCTGCCGGTACTGATAACGATAATGATGGGTTTATCTGCGATCCCGGTGAAGCCTGCGGCGCGTATCCAACCCTTGGGGTGGCTGATCCCATCCGCGTTGAACAGAATCGGGCGGATCTTGATTTTGTGATCGGCTATTCCAGTGCTGAACTGCGTGCCAGCGGTACGGCCAGCGAGTCCCTGGAATCCAGAGGTTTACCGCGTTTATCTGTTGATCGGCCGCGTATGCTTTATGGCACGCCCTGAAGCCACTCCGGCTGGCGTGGCCAGTGGCATCCAACTGATGTTGCTGGCCATGTTGCTGTTGGCGGCCAACGACGCCATGGCCAAATACCTCAGCACGATGTATCCGGTATTACAAGTGTTGTGGTTGCGGGCTATGGGATTTTTGCTGTTCGCTCTGGCGGTTGCTTATCGTGCGGGGCGCTTGCGGGGAATGTTGCGTTCCCAGCGGCCCGGTTTGCAGACCCTGCGGGGGCTGCTGATGGCACTGCAAATGGCCGTCATTATGGTGTCGTTTTGGTTATTGCCCATGGCCGAGGTGGCGGCTGTACTTTCGGCAGCACCCTTGGTGGTGGTTGCGCTGGCGGTGCCGGTGTTGGGTGAACGGGTCGGGTTACACCGCTGGGCGGGGGTGGTCATCGGCTTTGTTGGAGTATTGCTGATTATCCGTCCTGGCTCAGCCTTGTTTGATTGGACACTGTTGTTGCCCGTGTTGGGGGCGATACTGTG
This sequence comes from Candidatus Competibacteraceae bacterium, assembly GCA_007120095.1. GTDB lineage: Bacteria > Pseudomonadota > Gammaproteobacteria > Competibacterales > Competibacteraceae > SKOM01. The sequence goes on from SKOM01000094.1 coordinate 3,309, forward strand.
GGGCAGTTATCAAATTATGGTACGCATCGTCAGTGAATACGATGATTCCATGACCACTTTGCTGTATACCGCCGTGGTGGTGGCCATCATATTCACCGTGATCTCCCCGTGGCAATGGGTAAACCCTGCGCCCGAGGACTGGCTATGGTTTATCCTGCTGGGCGTGATTAACAGCGTGGCGCATTACGCCATGATTGTGGCCTTAGGACGCGCTCCGGCGTCCTTGCTACAGCCGTTTGTTTACAGCGGTATTGTTTGGGCTACTTTACTGGGGTGGCTGGTTTTTGCCGATTTACCGGATCGCTGGGCCGTGGCCGGGATGCTATTGGTCACCGCCGGGGGCTTGTATGTGATGTACCGCGAGCGGCGTCGGGCGGGTTCATAGCGGAGCCAGCGCATTTACTCGTCATGGTGATGATCATCATCATGACTCATGCTTTTGGTCGCCCAAACCCCAGCCGCAATGACCGCTGCAATGGCCAGGCCAAAATACAGGGTATCCACGCTGGCACCGATCTCTACAGCCTGCTCCAAGAACTGGATGACCAAAATCACCATAGCAACTTGGATTAGCGTGATTTTCAGATCATGAAAGTTATTAATCGACAGTGCCCTGAGAAACTCACTTTTTTGCGTAGCATCGGTGATAATAAACAGTCGGTACAGGCTTACCGCAATGATCTGGAAAGTGACGGCAATCAGCAAAGTGTCGAGAACTTTTAATAATTTAACAGCCAGTCGTTTGCCCCCGTCGGCACTTGATGGCACCAGAGACACAAAGTCAATCACGATATGAAATACGACATGGATACTCACAATATACAGCATAACGGCGGCCAGCGAAGAGACCACAATGGTGACAACCACCAGCAAACGACTATTATTAAAAATCTGTTCTATCAATGATTCAGCCTCGTTATGACACCAATCTATAGTGATTTGCTCTCGCCCTGTACTATAAAGGGCACTGTAAATGGCTATATGCCGATTATTGAACGGCAATCACAACTTTACCAAAATGCCGTCCAGCGGCCAGATGCTCAAATGCCGCCGGGGCATCGTCAAACTCAAACACCCGATCGATGACCGGTGCTAACTGATGAGCACGGATCGCACGGTTCATGGTGTGAAAGTCATCGCGGCTGCCTACGGTGATCCCTTGTACAGTCAGGCTGCCCATTAGAATCGGGGTGAGGGTTACGGTCGCGGCGGCACCGGATAAAATACCGATGATTGCCACGAAACCACCGACACGCAGTGCAGCCAGTGACTGGGCAAAAGTTTCCGCACCGCCGACTTCGACGATATGATCGACCCCGCGCCGATCTGTTAACTGCCGGGCGATTTTATGCCATTCGGGCTGGTTGCGGTAGTTAATCGTATGGTCGGCACCCAGACGTTGAGCCTGTTCGAGCTTGGCATCGCTGGACGAGGTGATGATAACGGTTGCGCCGACCAATTTTGCAAATTGCAAGGCAAACAGTGCCACCCCGCCGGTACCCTGGATCAGCAGCGTATCACCGACCCGCAGGGGGCGGTATTTATTGAGTGCATTCCAGGCGGTCAGAGCGGCGCAGGGCAGGGTAGCGGCCTGGGCATAGCTCAGATGTTCAGGAATCGGCACCACGCCTTGAGCGGATAAGCACGCATATTCGCTTAATACGCCATCCAAAGGCCCGCCCAGGGTGGCACTGCGCAGGCGCTCGCGGCTGGGTTCACCACCTTGCCAGGTTTGTGAAAATGTACCTATGACTCGGTTGCCAATAGCGATGTCTGTGACCCCCTCGCCAACCGCCACCACCTCACCGGCACCGTCCGAGACCGGAATCAACGGTAA
>SKOM01000151.1 GCA_007120095.1 Candidatus Competibacteraceae bacterium
ACTGAGCGTCAAGGGCTTGAGTTGGGCGGTTCGCCGCGTCAACCAAGTGCGGATAAATCCATTGCTCAAAAATGAGCAAGTTTAATGGAGCAGCACTATCTCTATGAAGACACCCATGAAATCCGTTATCGCCACCAGCATCGCCTTAGGGCTGGGCTTAGGAGCTACCGCCAGCCTGGCTGATGATCCCATATCCTTGACCGTCGTATCCTGGGGCGGCGCTTATACCGCCAGCCAGAACCGGGCTTATCATGAACCCTATATGGAAATGAACCCCCATATCACGCTCATCAATGATGACGGCTCCGCCAACGCTCTGGCGGGTATCCGCGCTCAAGCGGAAGCCGGTAATGTGACTTGGGATCTGGTCGATATGCTGCCCTCTGATGCCCAACTGGCATGCGATGAGGGACTGCTGATCGAAATTGACTACGACACCATGCTGGCTCCAGCCCCAGACGGCACACCGGCCAGTGAGGATTTTCTGCCCGGTTCGCTGGAAGGCGACTGCTTCATCCCGCAGATCGTATATTCAACGGTGATGACGATTAATACCACCATGTTCCCGGCTGACCAACAGCCGAGCACCATCGACGACTTCTTCGATGTGGAGAATTTCCCCGGTCAGCGTGCCATCCAAAACCGTCCGGCTGCTAACCTCGAATGGGCACTGTACGCCGATGGCGTGGCGATTGATGAGATTTACGATGTGCTGCGTACCCCGGAAGGCGTACAACGGGCGTTTGACAAACTCGATACCATTAAAGACCATCTGGTGTTCTGGAGCGAAGGCAGCCAAGCTCCCCAACTGCTGGCTGACCGGGAAGTGGCTTTCGCGACGGGGTATAACGGACGCATGTTTGATGCCTCTGAAGTCGAAGGCCAACCGTTTGCCATTATCTGGGACGGACAAATTGTCGAATGGGATGGCTGGGTCATCCCCGCCGGTGGCGATAATGTCGAGGCCGTTTTGGAATACCTGTACTGGGCGACCGATACCCAGCGCTTAGCCGATCAGGCCAAGTTTATTTCTTACGGCCCGGCGCGAGCCTCCTCGGCTGAGCTGGTATCTACCCATGCCGATCTGGGTATTGACATGAACCCCCACATGCCGACTCATCCGGATAATTATCAAACTCCCATCGTGCTTGATAACGAGTTCTGGACTGATTACGGCGACGAACTGCGTGAACGCTTCAGCGCCTGGATGATGCGGTAATTACCCCCGCTCTGCCCGAGTGAGCTGTGGCTCACTCGGGCCTTAATCCATGCCCTTCTGACACACCGGAGTCCATTCATGGCCAGCGTCACTGCGCCATCGCAGCCCGATACCATGGTGACTGCCGATGGTATCCCCCTGAAGGTGAGCCTCAAGCGAGCGGAGCGGCGCAAGAAATTCGTTGCCTTTCTGCTGGTGGCTCCCCTGCTGCTGTTTATTGTGGTCACTTTTGTGCTGCCGATTCTCGATATGGCGCGGCGCAGTATTGATAATCCCCATATCGTCAATATTATGCCGCGTACCGTCGCCGCTTTGGAAAACTGGGACGGCCAGGATCTGCCGCCGGAGTCCGTTTACGAGGCACTGGTGCAGGATATGATCATCGCCCGCGAGGAACGCACCTCGGGGCGGGTGGCCACCCGGCTTAATTATGAAATCAGCGGCATGCGTTCAACCATTAACGCCACCGCACGCCGCGCTGCGAATTTAGAGCCGCCGTATAAAGAGGCTTTAATCGACGTTAATCGCCGCTGGGGCGACATTGAAGTCTGGAAAGTCATCCAACGCGAGAGTAAGCCGTATACCTTAAGTTACTATCTTGCTGCTATAGACCGCACTTATGATGCCGATGGCCGAATCGTGCAAGTCGCTGAATATCAGCGTATTTATGTCGATTTATTCCTGCGTACCCTATGGCTAAGTGTACTGATTACAGCGATTACCCTGATACTGGGCTTTCCGGTTGCTTATTTATTGGCCAATTTACCACTAAAATACAGCAATTTATTAATGATTCTGGTGCTGCTGCCCTTCTGGACCTCACTGTTGGTACGCACCACCTCATGGATTGTGCTGCTGCAATCCCAAGGCGTGATCAATGATTTTTTTGTGCTGCTGCCGGGTATTACCGACGCTAACCGCATGCAGTTGATGCACAATCAAATCGGCACGGTGATCGCCATGTCACATATTTTATTGCCGTTTATGATCTTGCCCCTCTACAGTGTGATGAAAACCATTCCGCCGACTTATATGCGCGCTGCCCGTTCGCTGGGTGCCAATCCACTGGTCGCTTTCTGGCGGGTGTATGTCCCGCAAACCGTGCCGGGTATCGGGGCCGGGGCGCTGTTGGTGTTTATTTTATCGATTGGCTATTACATCACTCCGGCGCTGGTCGGCGGTCGTTCCGGTCAGTTAATCGGCAATCTCATTGCCTTCCATATCCAGAGTTCGTTGAACTGGGGCTTGGCCGCAGCGCTCGGCACCTTGCTGCTGATCAGTATCATCGTGCTGTTCTGGCTGTACAACAAAATTGTCGGCTTCGACAACGTCAAACTGGGCTGAGGATTGACTATGATGCGACCACCCCCTTATGCCGGTTGGCTGGAACGCAGTTGGTACTGGTTTTATCTGTTGTTCTGTGGGCTGGTGTTCTTCTTTTTGATTGCACCGATTCTGGTGATTATCCCGCTGTCGTTTAATGCCCAGCCCTATTTCACCTTCACCCGGGAGATGCTGGCGTTTAACCCCGAGGGCTATTCGCTGCGATGGTATGAAGATTTCCTCAGCAGTTCCTCGTGGTTGCGTTCCATTCGCAACAGTTTTGTGATTGCCATCGCTTCGACGCTGATTGCCACCGTACTCGGTACCATCGCCGCACTGGGCCTGTCACGCTCCTATCTGCCGTATCGCAATGCCATGATGGGGATGCTGATCTCGCCGATGATTGTACCGTTGATTATTTCTGCGGCGGGGATGTATTTCTTCTACTCCAGCATTAATCTCGCCCAGACCTTCACCGGCGTCATCCTAGCCCATGCCGCCCTGGGTACCCCGTTTGTGATCATTACGGTGACCGCTACCTTGGTCGGATTCGACTATAATCTGGTGCGTGCCGCCCATAGCCTGGGTGCCTCACCAACCCGAACTTTTTTCAAGGTGATCATGCCTTTGATTACGCCAGGGGTAGTGTCCGGCGCTCTGTTTGCATTTATTACTTCTTTCGATGAAATCGTAGTGGTGTTATTCCTTGCCGGAGTGGAACAGCGCACCATTCCACGGGAAATGTGGTCTGGCATTCGGGAAGACATCAGCCCGACGATTCTGGCGGTAGCCACCATGCTGGTGGTCATTTCGGTACTGTTGCTGGTCACACTGGAGCTGTTACGCCGGCGCACGGAACGGTTACGGGGTATTAGCGGCTGATCATTCGTCACTAACGCGGTATACTGCGGCGGCCTTTATCCGCTGCAGACGCACTTATGCTTATTCATCCTGATTTCGACCCCATTGCATTCAGCCTCGGCCCACTCCAAGTCCGTTGGTATGGGCTGATGTATTTATGTGGTTTTATCGCCGGTTGGGGGCTGGGGCGTTACCGCGCCAGTCAACCCGGTTCGATCTGGCAGCCTCGGCAAATCGACGATTTGCTGTTTTATATTGCCTTGGGGATTATTCTCGGCGGGCGGATAGGCTATATCGTGTTTTACAATTTTGCGGGACTGCTCAATGACCCGCTGATGCTGATTCGCATCTGGGAAGGCGGCATGTCGTTCCACGGCGGGCTGTTGGGTGTGCTCATCGCTATGGCCTTGTATGCCCGCAAGCTGGGTATGGGCTTCTTCCAAGTCACCGATTTTATCGCCCCGCTGATCCCACCCGGTCTGTTTTTTGGTCGCATCGGTAATTTTATTAATGGCGAATTATGGGGTCGAGTCAGTGATATGCCTTGGGCGATGGTGTTTCATACCCCCGGCGCGGGTGACCTGCCCCGTCACCCCTCGCAACTCTATCAGGCTGCGCTGGAAGGTTTAGCCTTATTTGTGCTGCTGTGGCTGTACTCGACCCGACCGCGTCCGACCATGGCGGTTTCCGGGCTGTTTTTGCTCGGCTACGGCACTTCGCGGTTGATCACTGAGTTTTTCCGCCAGCCCGATGCCCATATCGGTTTCATCGCCTTGGGCTGGGTGACGATGGGGCAGTTGCTCAGCCTGCCGATGGTGATTTTCGGCGTGGTGCTAATGGTTTTGGCGTATCGGCGGGCGGCGGCATGACTCCCTATCTTGACTTATTGCGCCAAGTATTGACCCAAGGCACACCGAAAGACGACCGCACTGGCGTGGGTACGCTCAGCACCTTTGGCCAGCGCCTGCGATTTGATCTCGGAGCCGGGTTTCCTGTAGTCACGACTAAACGGATTCATCTCAAATCCGTTGTTCACGAACTGTTGTGGTTTCTCAGTGGGGATACCAATGTCCGCTATCTGCAAGCCAACGGTGTGCGCATTTGGGATGAATGGGCCGATAGCGACGGCGAGTTGGGGCCGATTTACGGGCAGCAATGGCGAGCCTGGCCCACACCGGACGGGCAAACCATTGACCAGCTCAGTGAGCTGGTTGCCGAAATCCACACTAACCCCGATTCCCGGCGGCTGCTGGTATCGGCGTGGAATGTGGCCGAGGTACCCAACATGAGACTGCCCGCCTGCCATGTGCTGTTCCAGTTCTATGTGGCTGAGGGGCGGTTAAGCTGCCAGCTTTACCAGCGCAGTGCCGATTTATTTCTCGGCGTCCCGTTTAATATCGCCAGTTATGCCCTGTTGACCCACATGATGGCGCAACAATGCGAGCTTGCGGTTGGGGAGTTTATCTGGACGGGCGGCGATGTGCATCTGTACCGCAACCATCTGGATGCGGTGCGCGAACAGCTCAGCCGCACCCCGCGCTCACTGCCCGAATTGCGTATTCACCGCCGCCCAGCGTCGTTATTCGACTATCGCTATGAAGATTTCGAATTTCACGGCTATGATCCGTGGCCGAAGATTAGCGCACCGGTGGCGGTGTGATTCATGAGCCCCCTGGGAGCGCCGACGTCCCCGTCGGC
>SKOM01000079.1 GCA_007120095.1 Candidatus Competibacteraceae bacterium
TCAATCCGCGTCCACCCACCGCGCTCCTCTAACCAGACTTCCACCCAGGCATGGGCATCGGATTGGCGCACAATGAGATAATCGTTATTAAACTCGCCGCCCTGATAACCCAGCACTACCCGGGCGGGAATACCCGCTGCCCGCATCAGAAAGGTAAAACTACCCGCGTAGTGCTCACAAAACCCGCGACGACTGCGGAATAAAAATTCATCGATATTATCCTGACTGGTCAGCAGTGGCGGGCGTAAGGTGTAAAAAAACGGTTCATTACGAATATAATCCAAACCCGCTTTGACAATCGCTTCGGGCTGTTGGTACTCCGCCTGCCAACGCTGGGCTAACGCCCGGGCGCGAGGATTCAAGGACTCGGGTAATTGCAGACTGCGGCGCTTGTCCACCTCAGATAGCGGGTCGCTAAGATACTGGGTGTAAGAGCTGGCGCTGTATTGCATCCGGCTGTTAACCCGTTCGCGGTGCTGGAGCACATTCGCCCAGGTAAAACCGCTGCCCGAAGGGCCGACGCCCGGCCAATCCAAAGCCAGCAACCAGCGCTCGCCGTGGGGTTCCAAAGTCAGGGTATAGTCAAAACGCCCGCCCAGCGGCTGGTAATGCGGCTCATCGCTACGGCTGTCATCGCTGCCCCGCCAGGAGCGACCGTCAAACTGCCACAGCACCGGCCCACGCCAATAGCGTTGGGCAGCGGTCGGCGGATCATTATCAAACTCCACCCGGAACGCTACTTTGTCCGACAGGATCAACTCATTCAATGAACCCGGCGACATCTCATTGCTCAGCCCGGTCAGACCACTGTGGGCATCTTTAGGCAGCCCCCATAAAGGCCCGGGAATCCGTGGGAACAGGACAAATAAAATCAGCATGATCGGCACCGCTTGCAACAGCATGGTACCGCTGAGACGCAGCACGCGCTGTACGCCTAAACCCGTGCCGTTGTAGTGGCTGAGCAACTGAGCACTGAGCAGCAGTACCAAAACCACCGCCAAATAGGCGATCATCGGGATTTCCTGACTGAACAGCAAATTGGCCATCAGCAGAAAATAACCCAGTAGCACCATGACCTGAGCATCGCGCACACTGCGGGTTTCCAGCAATTTCATAGCGGTCATCGCCGCCAGCAACGCCACCCCGGCATCGCGACCGAATACCGTGCCGTAGTGGAGGACCACACCGCCGATCAGCGCCAAAGTTAACGGCAGCAACAACCAGCGGCTGGGCAACGGCTCCCCCCGGTACGCCAGCCACCCCCGCCACAGCGGTACCACAATCCACACCGCGCTCAGCCACAGCGGTAAACGCACCATTTGGGGAGCCATAGCCAACAGCAAAGCACCGAGCAACCACGGCCACACCCCGATATACAGCGGCGCATTAACCGCTCGGGGAGCAACGTGGGGCTTAGTGCGCCGCCGAATAATCGTGACCATAAATCGCCAAAGCCTGTAAACACCGAGCGCGATGAATCGGCCCAAGACTGGGGGGGAACTCCTGTCCAGGGAGCTTGAGCCCATAACACAGCCCTTGGGCTTCAGCGGCCAACACCCATTGGCACAACTGCTCCAGACGCTGCTCCTCGCTGCAAGCACTGAGCTGTGACCATTCCAGCCACAACTCCGGCCGCACTTGACCCGTGAACTGTTTGACCAGCAGATTTTCGGAACGGGTACTGGCTTTCCACGCCACATGGCGTGGCGAATCGCCGGTGATGTAGTCACGCAAGCCACTGAAATCCTCATTACCGCGATCCGTGGTCAGCGCCTGGGCTTCACCGAGAGTTTCCGCCTGTAAGTCAGGCAGGGGGCGCTCACCCCGCAGCGGTGGGTACACCAACAGCGGGCGGTCAAACTCGACCCAGCTCCACGCCCGAAACAAACCCAGGGGAAACCGGGTTTCGATCCGCAAACGTCCCACTGGCTGCCAGCCGCGCTGCTGAGTCGGTAATTCCAGATACAACGCCGTACCGTTGGGCGCGATATCCGCACACGCGACTTGGGTATGACCGGCACACAAGCAGAGACCGGGACGCATTGCCGCGTCCGTATGACTGAACAATACCCCAAAACGCGCGGACTCACCGGCGAATACCGGCTCAGCCCCGAGGGCTTCTAAGCGCAGATTAAGCAGATTATTGTGGCAGCGCCACATGGCATTCAGCGCTACACCCACCAGCAAAAACGTCAGGGCGAAACCGATGCTGTTGCTGTAATTCACCGACCACAGAAACAGAACCAACAAGGTGAAGAAAAATCCATACGCCTGCCGAGTCGGCAAAATATAAATGCGCCGTCGGGTCAGCTCCAAGGCTTTGCGCTGCGGCGGATGGCGCTGGCTGATCCAGCGCTCAAAATGATTCGACCACAAGGCCGCCATCACACCGGCACCGGCACGCTTTCGATCAGTTGCTGCAATACGCTGTGGGGATGCTCGCTCACCGCTTGCAGCCGGTGGCCAATCACAGGTACCAGCACCGCCTGAATATCCTCGGGCAGGACGTAATCGCGGTGTTCCAATAAAGCCCAGGCACGAGCCGCACGCAGCACCCCCAACCCAGCCCGTGGTGACAAGCCACTGCGCAACTCGGCACTGCGCCGGGTCGCCGCCAACAGCGCCTGTAAATAATCCAGTAACAAGGGCGAGACGGTGATCGCCGCTACCCTCTGCTGCACGCTGATCACGTCCTCGGGTTGCAATAGGCTCGGCAAACGCTGCAATAAATGGCGTCGATCCTCACCTTCGAGTAACTGGCGCTCGGCCTGGGGATCGGGGTAACCCAGTTGCAACCGCATCAAAAACCGGTCTAATTGGGATTCCGGCAACGGGAAGGTGCCGACCTGATGGTCAGGATTTTGGGTGGCAATGACAAAAAACGGCTGAGGCAAACGATGGGTCGCACCCTCAATCGTCACCTGATACTCTTCCATGGCTTCTAACAAGGCACTTTGGGTCTTGGGCGAGGCGCGGTTAATTTCATCAGCCAGAATTAATTGAGTAAAAATCGGCCCGGGATGAAACACAAACGCCGAGCGTTCGCGCTCATACACGGCAGCGCCAAGAATATCAGCAGGTAATAAATCGCTGGTGAACTGCACTCGTTGATACTTAAAGCCTAAAGTGCACGCTAAGGCATGGGCGAGTGTGGTCTTGCCCATGCCGGGCTGGTCTTCAATCAGCAAATGTCCGCGCGCCAGCAAACAGGTCATCGCCAAGCGAATCACATGAGGTTTACCAAGAATGATCTGACTGATTTGTGCCAGTGCCGCATCTATACGTTGCGGCTCAACGGAGGTAGAACAATGAGTGGCGTCGGACATATTAAACCTGCAGCGGCACGGGTTGCGGCTGCAATTGGGCTTGAAACTGTTTAAAGCGGGCAATGTAATGTTCAGCGGATCGGCGCAGCCCAGCCCTTTGCTCCTCACTGACGGAACGGATCACTCGCCCCGGAGAACCCACCACCAAAGAATGATCAGGAATGATCTTGCCTTCTGGAATTAGGGCATTGGCACCGATGATACACCCACGGCCAATCACGGCTTGATTCAGAATCACCGTATGGATACCGATCAGGCTCTCGTCGCCAATGGTGCAACCGTGCAACATGGCCTGATGACCAATAGTCACATACTCACCGATGGTCAGGCGAATGCCTGCATCGGTATGTAACACACTGCCGTCCTGCACATTGCTGCCCGCACCGATGGTGATGATATCATTATCGCCACGCACGGTGGCTGCGAACCACACACTGGCCTGATGGCCGAGTATGACCGAGCCAATCACTGCGGCATTATCGGCAACAAACCAGTCTGTGCTGGCACTGCGAACCCGGCGTTCGCCTAAAGCATACATCATATTTAGAAATCCTCTGCGCTATTGTTATAGCTCACCGCACAGGAGTATACCCGCATCGCAACTGCCATAAACAATAAATCGCTACTGTAAAACACAGGGTACCAAAGGCCGTCAGAGTTTGTTCGATCCAATGTAACATCACGGTTTTCGGCTCGGCCATAGCGATAGGCTGAAGCAGAAAAATCATCAGTACATTAATTATCAGCAAACCCATCAGCCACCAGCGGCGGTAACGGACACTGAGTGCTATTAATAGGGCGCTTAATCCTAGATTACCCAAGGTAGTCAGCAACATCATTGGCACAAACCAGCCACGGGTGATCTCCAAACCCCAGGTACGCCATGCGGCCAATACCAACATCATCGCAATGAACAATAAGGCAGGCCACCAAGGCCGCTGAGTCAGCGTTCTACCCTGTTGTCGGCACAGCGTGGCTAAAGTTAAAATGGCCAGCATAAAAAAACCAGGGCCAATCAGTGGAAACAAGGCATTGCCTAACCACAGCAGATCAGTGCCTGACAGGGTGAAGATGAGTTTCCAACTGGCCTTAGTCAACCCACCTAAGACCACCAACACAGCGGCGACCACCGCAAATGGGGTGTTATCCGGACGCCCCTCGTGCAGCCATAACACTAAAAATGTCATACCCAGCGCGGTGAACACCACCGGGAAAAAGTTAAACAGCGCCAGCGACAAGGTAAATTCGTCCATGCGATGGCACTTAGACTAAAACACCGGCATCTGCAGTCAGCCACACCATTGCTCGGTATAGCCGTTTATGGGTCAACCAGGTCGTGAAGTGGTTCATTTCAGAATGAGCCAGGGATGGCAAGATCTCCAACAAAAGGGGTTATATAGTATTGAGTATAGCGGAAAACCTGGCCGAGGTTGATCTCATGCCGTAGTATAATCACTGTTTGTCGCCTCAATTGCCGTAAACGTCCCATGGATACTGATACCCTTAAAGAAACCTTGAAACGCGAGCTGCCTGAATTGTTGCGAACTGATCCGCAGTTTCGCGATTTCATTCTAGACCTGACCCGGTCGCTGTATGCGGATCGGGATCAGACCGAGACGCGCTTTGATCGTATTCTCAATGAATTGCAACGCGACCGCGAACAGCAAGCGCTGAATTTGCAAGAGCAACGCCGCCAATGGGACGAGCAAAACCGCAAGTGGGACGAACAAAAACGTCAGTGGGATGAGCAAAACCGCAAATGGGAGGCCAA
>SKOM01000123.1 GCA_007120095.1 Candidatus Competibacteraceae bacterium
AACGGTATCTAATCACTTGGCAGTCGGGTCTTGACATCTAAAGACCCATATCATCTGGTGGTATTGGCTTTGCCATCTCGCTGGCCAGTGTTATTACCCACTTACTGTCCCTGCTAGACTGCGCCATGTGGGACAATCGTTCCAGCAATCTGAATTTTTAGTATATTTGATTAAACCTATCTTAATTAAGAGGTGATTTATTGACAATACCTTTTGTCACACTGGTGTCATATATTAAATTTTAACATTCGGTTAATATTACCGTTTTTAGTACAATCTTGATATACTCAATGTGTACCATGACCATTAAATAAAAACCACCCTTGGAGGCTCGTTATGTCACACGTTGCTGCTGCCAACGCCCACAGTGCGCATTATGTATCCGCCGAATGGCAAACCCGCGTTCATCTGGCGGCGGTGTTGCGCTTACTCAGTCACTTCGGCATGGCCGATGGGATTCGCACCCACGCATCAGCCCGAGTGCCAGAAGAACCCGACATATTTTTAATCAATCCTAACCATTTAATGTTCCATGAAGTCACCGCTTCCAGTCTGATCAAGCTGAGCACTGACGGTGAAGTGCTCGATGCCCCCGAGGGGCAAGCCGTCCTCAATGCCCACCTCACCCATGGTGCCCTTTACGCCGCCCGCAGCGATGTCAACTGTATCATCCATACGCATACCGAGGCCGGTGTGACGGTGTCCTGCCTGGCCGATGGCATCCTGCCGTTTAATCACTGGGCCTTGGAATTCTATGATCGGGTCGCGCGACATACTTATGAAGGGGTCACCCTGGATCATAATGAACGTCAGCGTATGGTGAGTGATTTAGGCAAATTTTACGTGTTGCTGTTGAACAACCACGGTTTGACTACACTGGGTCGCAGTATCCCCGAAGCCTTTAAACGGATGCATAATCTGGAGAAGGTATGTCGCACTCAATTAAACATACTGGCCAGTGGCAGCCGTATCATTCCAGTGCGCCCGGATGTGTGCGAAAAAACCGCTAACCAGTATGCAGCCCGGCATAATTCCCTGCTCAAGCAGCCGCTGCAAGCGGATGTGGAATGGCAGGCTCTCATCAGGCTGGCCGAACACCACAGCCCCGGTTTTGATGACTGAGTACGAATACTGATCATGAACCCCAAAGCCTTGGATACGGGACTGACTGAACAGATACTGGCTGCCGTTGCCGCCGGTTTTGACGAGCAACTGGCCGTAACTCAACAGTTGATCGCCTATCCATCGCTACGGGGCATCGAGGCTACCGCTCAGGATTTTGTCTACACCCTGCTTGCTGAGCGCGGTTACGTCATGGATCGCTGGACGATTGCCGTCGATGAGATTTGTCATCATCCCGGTTTTTCGCCCGTCACCATCGACTACCACCAGGCGGTCAATGTGGTCGGCACTTGGCGTCCCCGTCAGGAACAAGGCCGTTCTTTGATCCTCAATGGCCATATTGATGTCGTGCCCGAAGGCCCATGGACCATGTGGACCCATCCCCCCTATCAGCCGCATATCGACGGCGATTGGCTGTACGGGCGCGGTAGCGGCGATATGAAAGCCGGTCTGGTGGCCAATATTTTCGCCTTGGATGCGCTGCGGCGCTTGGGGTATCGACCGGCGGCGCGAGTGCATATCCAGTCCGTCACGGAAGAAGAATGCACTGGCAATGGGGCGCTCGCCTGTCTGGTGCGCGGTTATCACGCCGATGCGGCGATTATCCCCGAACCTGAAGATAATCGCTTGGTACGGGCGAATGTCGGGGTGATTTGGTTTCAAGTCAGCGTCCAAGGCAAGCCGGTGCATGTCCGTGAAGCGGGCCAAGGAGCGAATGCCATTGAGGCGGCTTATCGGCTGATTCAAGCTTTGCGCGGCTTGGAAACCGAATGGAACCGGCGCAAACACGCTTACCCTTACTTCAGTGAACTGGATCATCCGATTAATTTCAATGTGGGCAAAATCCACGGCGGCGACTGGGCGTCGTCCGTCCCGGCCTGGTGTACCTTTGATGCGCGGATTGCGATTTATCCCGGCGATGATCCTCAGACCATGGCCACAGAAATCGAGGATTGCCTGCGTGCCGCCAGCCGTGATGATGCCTTTTTATCGAATAATCCCCCACAGATTGACTATAACGGCTTTTTTGCCCAAGGCTATGTGCTGGAGGAAGGCAGTGAAGCCGAGCACACTTTGGCGCAAGCGCATCAACTCAGCTTCGCGGATGCCTTACAGTCCTTCGTCACGCCGAGCTATCTCGATGGGCGGGTGTTTGTGATCTACGACGGTACGCCCTGTCTGGTGTATGGGCCGGTGGCCGAGAATATTCATGGCTTTGACGAGCGGGTGCAGATCAGTTCTGTTCAGCGCATCACCGGTACGCTGGCGTTATTCATCGCCGCATGGTGTGGTTTAGAGCCGGTTGGACACCAGTGATCGTCCGGGGACTGGGTTGAGCATCAGGCGTTGCGGCGGGCGAACTGCGTAAGCGCAATGCCCGTAAACACCAGCGCGGCTCCCCAGAGATGGTAGCCCTCCAGTGTTTCGTCGAGCAGCAGAAAAGCGAGCACGGATCCGAATACCGGCATCAGGTGGAGATAAATGCCGGCACGCGCCGGGCCGATTGACATCACGCCACGGTTCCAGCAGTAGAAGGCGATCACTGAGGAGCCTACCGCCACATAGGCCACACCGGCCATAATCTCCGGCGTACAGTTGACCACGAGTACTGAGGGCGACAGCACGACCAGTGGTGTCATCCAGGCCAGCCCCACCACAGCGCTTAGCGCCAGCATGCTGCGCGCCGGCAGCGCCTGCGGACGACGCTTGAGCAGCACCGAATACACCGCCCAAGTGGGCACTGCAGCCAGCATCCACAATTCCCCGGCTCCGAGTTCAAGTTCGCGCAGCATGGCGAGATCGCCGTGGGAAACCAGAACGATGGCACCGCAGAACGAAGCGATGATGCCGAGCCACTGGCGACCCTGCATGGGTTCGCCCAGGGCGAGGCGCGAGAACAGGACGATTACGGCCGGGGCGGTGGAAAGCACCAGGATGGCGTTGGTAGCGGCGGTGTGTTCGAGCGCCTTGTAGACAAAGATCTGGAAGGCGGCAACGCCAGTCAATCCCAGTGCCAGCAGGTATTTCCAGGAGGCCCAGATCGCCGCACGCGAGCGCGCGATCTCTGTGGCGGCCAATGGCAGTAAAATGAGTAGCGCCAGTGACCAGCGCAGGTAATTCAGTCCCAGCGCTTCGATGCTGTCGCCGAGCGCTCGCCCGGCGATGAAGTTGCCTGACCAGAGCAGTGCCGCCGTGGCCAGCAGAATGGGTGCCAGGCGCGGCCCCAGGTCGCTGATCGGGCTTGCGCTCACTGGCCAACTACCGTGACCGGCACCAGCCTGCCGTCCGTAGCGCGTACCCGTTCCCGAGGTTCACCGGCAAGAACCGCTGGGGGCGTGTCGATCGGCTCGAAGGCGAACCGATCCAGGGCCTGTTCAGACTGAACAGGTCTATCCATGCCGATTATGGTGTTGATAGTGTCGTGTTAGGCAACAAGTCATTAGGTCATTATGGCATAATTGCATTTAAGCCGACTATGAGTGAGTGAATGGTGTTTCAGGCCAATCTGATTTTAATCGGCCCCATGGGGGCGGGCAAAAGCACCGTCGGGAGACAACTGGCCACCGCGCTCAGACGTGAATTCTTCGACTCTGACCAGGAAATCGAACAGCGTTGTGGGGTGGATATTCCTTTGATTTTCGAGATGGAAGGTGAGGCCGGTTTTCGCAACCGCGAGCGAGCGGTCATTGCTGAACTAAGCCAACGCTCAGGCATCGTGCTCGCCACTGGGGGCGGGGCGGTACTCGATCCGGACAATCGACGGCGATTAATCAGCAGTGGGCGGGTTATTTATCTGTTTGCCAGCGTCGCCGAGCAATTACGCCGCATCGGCGGTGATCCTCGCCGCCCGCTGTTGCAAACCCCCGATCCTCAAGCACGATTAGCCAAATTGCTGGCACAACGTGATCCGCTATACCGAGAAACTGCTGATCAAATTGTCGTCACTGATCACTGTCAGGCACGCGACGTTGTGGCACAAATTCTGACTCAGTAGCTGTCGGTTTTTACCGTCGTACTGCTACAATGCGCTCATGAACACACTGACCGTTGATCTAGGCGAACGCAGCTACCCGATTTATATCGGCAGAGACTTACTAGGCCGCCGCGATGTGTTGCAGCGTCATATCAGTGGCCGCCAGGTGCTGGTGGTCACCAATCCGACCGTCGCCCCCCTGTATCTCGAAAAGCTGCGCCCGGCACTGCAAGGCAAGCAGGTGGCCGAGGTCATTTTGCCCGATGGTGAGCAATACAAGAATTTAACCACCCTGGAACAGATTTTTGACACCCTATTGCAGCAACGTTTTGATCGCAGTTGTACCCTGATCGCCTTAGGTGGCGGGGTGATTGGCGATACCGCAGGGTTCGCGGCCGCGTGTTATCAGCGCGGCGTCCATTACATTCAGATTCCCACCACCCTGCTGGCACAAGTCGATTCCTCCGTCGGCGGCAAAACCGCAGTCAACCACCCTCGCGGTAAAAACATGATCGGTGCATTCCACCAGCCACGGTGTGTGATAGCGGATACCGATACCTTAACCACATTACCGCAACGGGAGCTCAGCGCCGGTCTGGCCGAAGTGGTCAAATACGGCCTGATACGCGATGCGGATTTCTTTGACTGGCTGGAAATCCACAGTGCCGCCCTGCTGGCCCGTGATGCCAACCAGCTGGCTCATGCCATTGCCCGTTCCTGTCGCAATAAAGCGGAAATCGTCGCCGCTGATGAACGCGAAGGCGGGATCCGCGCCTTGCTCAATCTGGGTCACACCTTCGGCCATGCCATCGAGACGGGATTGGGTTATGGAGAATGGCTGCACGGTGAGGCCATCGCCGCCGGTATGGTACTCGCCGCCCAGTTATCGGCCCGGCTCGGCTGGTTGGAGCCTGAACAAGTTGAACGTGTGCGCCGGCTGTTCCGCAGTCTGCATTTGCCCGTGATACCGCCTGCAGATTTAAGCCCCGAACAATTTTTAAACTTAATGGCCGTGGATAAAAAAGTGCTGGCCGGTCGGCTAAGGCTGATTTTACTGAAAGGCATCGGTCGGGCGGTGATTGTCGATGACATCGACCCGGCGGATATCGTTGCTACCCTTAATCAAGCCCGGAGTTCTGGATGACCCCTTTGCGTAATGACCGTTTTCTACGCGCTTTAGCGCGTCAACCTGTGGATCGTACCCCGATCTGGATTATGCGTCAGGCAGGTCGCTATCTGCCCGAATATCGCGCAACCCGTGCGCGGGCGGGGAATTTTATGGCACTGTGCCAGAATCCTGAACTGGCCTGTGAAGTCACGCTGCAACCACTGGATCGCTTTGCACTCGATGCGGCGATTTTATTTTCGGATATTCTCACCATACCGGACGCCATGGGTCTGGGGCTGAGTTTCGCCGAGGGTGAGGGGCCACGGTTCGCCCATCCGATTCGTTCCAAGGCCGATATCGACCGGCTTGGCGTACTCGACCCCGAAGCAGAATTGCATTACGTGCCCGCCGCCGTGCGCACCATCCGCGAGGCTTTGGACGGGCGGGTGCCGTTGATCGGTTTTTCCGGCAGCCCGTGGACGCTGGTGACCTATATGGTCGAGGGCGGAACCAGTAAATCGTTCAGTCGCGCCAAGGGGTTGTTGTATTCGGATCCCGACGCCGCACACCGCTTATTGACGGTGGTTGCCGACAGCGTTACCGCTTATCTTAACGCCCAGGTCGCAGCGGGCGCTCAAGCTTTAATGATTTTCGACACCTGGGGTGGAGTGCTCAATCCCGCCTTATACCGCGAATTCTCGCTGGCTTATATGCAACGTATTGTCGAAGGATTGGTGCGTGAAGCCGATGGCCGCGCTGTGCCGATCGTACTGTTCACCAAGGGCGGAGGCACCTGGCTTGAAGATATGGCGGCGACGGGCTGTGATGGCGTCGGTTTGGACTGGACGACGGATATCAGCACCGCTCGACAGCGGGTCGGTGACCGCGTCGCTCTACAAGGCAATCTTGACCCATGTACCTTGTATGCGCCAGCCGAACGGATCCGCGATGAAGTCGCCAAAGTGTTGGCAGGTTTCGGCAGCCGCCCTGGGCATGTGTTTAATTTAGGCCACGGCATTCATCCAGATATAGACCCCGCTCATGTCCAGGTGCTGGTCGATGCCGTCCACGAACTCAGCACGCCGTATCACACCGGATCATAAGCGATACATAAACCCTGGTGCGCCGTAAACCGTGTTATTCTAGCCACAAAGCCGTTGGCGCACGAATAAACCGATACGATGGCCTCCCGAATTTTATCGGCGGGCGTAGTGGTGCTGCACCGAGTCGGTGGCCACTACAATTATCTATTGTTGCGTGCTTATGATTATTGGGATTTTCCCAAAGGTATGGTGGAACCGGGCGAAAGCCCCTTTGCTTGCGCAATCCGTGAGGTGACCGAGGAAACAACGATCACCGACCTGCGCTTTCGCTGGGGGCGTATCTACCGTGAGACCCCACCGTATAATCATGGTCGTAAGGTAGCCCGCTATTATATTGCCGAAACCCGGCAGATCGACATTGATCTGCCGATTAACCCGTTGCTGGGATACCCCGAGCACAGCGCCTATTGCTGGGTTAACCGGCAACAGGCCTGGGAACTGTTAACCCCCCGCGTTCAGGCGGTGTTACGCTGGTCTGATCGCATCATCGAGCGTGCTCGCGAGCGGCGGGCGACGGGCGGAGCTGGGCGTCGACGGCGGCTACCGCGCTCATGTTAGCAATGCGCCGCGCAGACGTTGTCTTTGGCAACACATGCGCCGGTGCGCCCAAGCCCAGCAGTATCGGCCCGATAGTCACCCCGTCCATCATCGTATGCAGCAGGTTCAGGCTAATACTGGCGGCGTCTTTATTGGGCATGATTAACAGATTAGCCGCACCTTGTAAGCGCGAGTTCGGAAACACCCGCTCGCGCAGGGTCTCGGACAGGGCCACGTCGGCCTGCATTTCCCCTTCGACTTCCAGCCCCGGTGAACGCTGGCGCAGCAGGTTTAACACGCGCGCCATTTTCTGTGCCGAGGGGGAGTCCCAAGCGCCAAAGTTCGAGTGCGATAATAAGGCCACTTTGGGGCTAATGCCAAATTCGCGCACCGCATCAGCCGCCATGAGGGTAATATCGGCAAGCTGTTCTGCGTCGGGATCGGGATTGACATGAGAGTCGGCCATAAACAATATCCCCTGGGTTGTAATCAGTAATGAGAGGGCCCCGGCTGCCTTGACATGGGGGCGAAAACCCATCACTTGAACCACATGCTGAAGGTGATCCTGGTAGCTGCCCACCGCGCCACAGATCAAGGCGTCGGCATACCCTAAGCGCACCAGAATGGCACCCAGTACCGTTGGCCGGGTATTGATCCGGATGCGCGCCTTGCTGGGATCGACCCCAAAACGCTGGCGCAACCGATGATATTCCTGCCAGCAGGCTTTGTAATGCGGATTATCAAAAGGATCGATGAGCTGGAAATCCCGGTCTGGGCGAATCGGCAAGCTCAAGCGCTCAATCGCCCCCATGACACGATCCGGCCGCCCAATCACAATGGGTTCGGCAATGCCATCGTCAATGACAATTTGTACCGCTGCCATCACCCGCTCTTCTTCACCTTCAGCATAGATCACGCGTTTACGATCCGCTTGCGCCCGCTCGATCAGCGGCTTCATTGCCAGTCCAGAACGCACTACATATTGGCTGAGCTGTTCGCGATAGGCGCGTAAGTCCTCACTCGGCCGGGTAGCCACCCCGCTTTCCATGGCGGCCCGAGCCACGGCAATCGGCAGTTCGGTGATCAAGCGTGAATCGAAGGGCTTAGGGATTAAATACTCAGCACCGAACGACAGCGGTTGATCTTGATAGGCCAGCGCCACTTCTTCGGAGGGCGGTGACAAGGCTAAATCAGCCAAAGCTCGTACTGCGGCCAATTTCATGGCCTCGTTGACCTGGGTTGCACCAACATCCAGAGCGCCACGAAAAATAAAGGGAAAACACAACACATTATTGACTTGGTTGGGGAAATCCGAGCGGCCTGTGGCAATAATGGCATCAGAACGCACGGCGCGCGCCACATCGGGCATAATTTCCGGCACCGGATTGGCCAGTGCCAAAATCAAAGGCTGGCTGGCCATATTACGCACCATATCGGGCTTGAGCAGCCCCTCTGCGGAAACACCGAGGAAAATATCGGCGCCTACAATGGCTTCGGCCAGGCTACGGTGCGGTGTATCAATCGCATAATCGGCTTTACGACCATCGACACCCTGATTACGGCCTTGGTAGATCACTCCACGGCTATCGCATAAGATGATATTGGCCTTGTTTACCCCTAAGCCCACCAGCACATCCAGACAGGCAATACCGGCCGCTCCCGCGCCTGATGCCACTAAGCGCACCTCTTCGATGCGTTTGTCCACCAGACGCAAACCATTGAGCACGGCGGCTGCCGCGATAATAGCCGTGCCGTGTTGGTCATCATGGAATACCGGGATGGTCATCCGTTCCCGCAATGCCTGTTCGATATAAAAGCATTCTGGGGCTTTAATATCTTCCAAGTTGATGCCGCCGAAAGTGGGTTCCATGGCCGCGATGATGTCAACCAGTTTATCGGGATCGGTTTCATTGAGTTCGATATCGAACACATCAATGCCGGCAAATTTCTTGAACAGCACCGCCTTACCCTCCATCACCGGTTTGGCGGCTAAGGGGCCGATATTGCCCAGCCCTAGTACCGCCGTGCCATTTGAGATGACCGCCACTAGATTAGCGCGACTGGTGAGAGAGTTGACTTCAGTTGGTTGGTCAACAATGGCGAGGCAGGCAGCAGCGACGCCAGGCGAGTAGGCCAACGCCAAATCGCGTTGATTGGCCAAGGCCTTGGTTGGCATGACTTGCAGTTTTCCAGGCACGGGTTCACGGTGGTAAGTCAACGCCTGCTGGTTGAAATCGCTGCTCATATTTGGTTTTCCTCTTATTGATCCGGTGGTGGATCATGAACCGTTGTCCACGGTGGTTAAATTTTTATGAAAGGTTAGCAACCGTAGCCGATTGCTAATCCGACGTCTAGCCTGAATCTCACATGTCGGTGTCGAACTGAAGAGGAATTAGCGGCTGGCGGGCAACGCCAAACCACTGGCATTATATAATTGACACCCTTAATAATTCACGTCACATTCATTTCCGAGATTCGGAGTTTTAAGCATAAGGTTCTAAAGCGGATATCCCTGCAAGAAAGCCAGATCGAGCAAAAATTAATCAGTAAACTTGAAGAGCTCAAATATACCTATCGGCCCGACATCCGCGACAAGGCCACGCTAGAGCGGAACTTCCGCGATAAGTTCGAGGCGCTGAACTGCGTCCATCAGTATTCGCTTTTCCGGCGACGTATACATCTTGGCAGTTTTTTTGCTCCTTGGATTGCAATGTCGGATTTGGCTAAGAGAAAGCGATTGGTCGATGTCTTGATATGGGTACCACTTGATCATTCCATTGAACACACCTGTCTATGAGTGTTAAAATGATGAGTTAACTAAAAAGCCATGGAGGTTAACGATGGCCAAATTACGCAACCCGGTGGCACGCTCCCCAGTGTTAAGCAAGGGCGGCTACCACGTCAAATCACGCTCCGGCGAGCGCCATAAGCAGAAACAGCACCTGCAGCGCGAAGCACGGCAGTGGCAATCAGAGAAGGGGGCTAATCAGCCCCCTTCTCATTTCAGTGAACTCATTGACCCTTCAATCGTTTCTATAACCATTGGCGTTGATTCACCGACCTCAACGCCAATGGTTATATAAATCAATGAAATTTAAAATTAAAGTAATTGCCGTATTACTATTTTACTTGACTGCTGGGGAGCTGCTTGCACAACCCAGTGTACTGAGCAGTCAGCTTGAACGGGTTTCAGACCACTGGCGCAGTGAGCCAATTACCGAGGATTTGTATTGGCATACTTATCGGGGTGATGATTATTTTGAATCCAACCAAAGCATTAATGTACTTGAACTGATGGTAGACCATGCTGCCGTCAGCCTACGGTTGGCGTGGTCGGACTCTGCGCTGATCAAAACCAGCCGGTTTGCTGAGGAATATGGGGCTGTTGCAGCGGTTAACGGATCATTTTTCAATACCTTGCGAGGCGGTTCAGTGGTTTTTTTGAAGGTCAACGGGGAAATACTGACCCGAGGCGCTGCACCCAGAAGACGTTATGCTGAAAATGGTGGCCTGGCTATTGATGACATCGGCCAGCCACAGATTCTTGCCAGACCTCGACAGGGTTGGGCACAAAGTGCAGTATCTACTATTCTGGGAGCCGGGCCGCTGCTGCTGTTAGATAGTCAGGCACAGCACCTCAATAACGATTCCTTTAACCGGAATCGCCACCCACGCACAGCTGTGGGCATTACCGCTGATCATCGGCTGCTGCTGGTTACGGTTGACGGTAGAGCCAGAGAAGCCAGGGGCATGAGTACGCCCGAACTCCGCAGCTTGATGAGAACCCTCGGTGCAGTATCAGCGTTGAACTTGGATGGTGGTGGATCCACTACGATGTGGATCAGCAACCGAGGAGAGAATGGTATTGTCAACTATCCTAGCGATAGCCTGCCGTTCAACAGGCATGGAGAAAGGGAAGTGGCTAATGCCTTGCTCTTGGTTCCGGAAAACTAAATAGTAATTTTTATGCTATATGTTCTGAACTAAAGGAGAAAATTTTAATGAGTAGTGCTGAATGGTTGATTGCTGGCAAGGCGCTGTTGTTTTTTGCCATACCACTAGCGATTGGAATATGGGAATGGTATCAGTTGCGGCGTGTTACAACGATGGCGGATACGGTGTCCCCGGAACATGCCCGCTCTCAGCGTTAATGACTGTCCGGTCACTGCGGCCAGTACTTTGCGCCGCTTTATGGCGCAGCATGAGCGGGTGCTCGTCATCACGGGTGCCGGTTTGAGCACGGCTTCGGGGATTCCCGACTATCGAGACGCTCAAGGCCAGTGGAAACAATCTCATCCTCTTCAGTGGCAACAGTTTATCAGAGACCCTCACGCTCGTCGTCGCTACTGGGCACGCAGTCTCATCGGTTGGCCACGCTTTGCCCGTGCTCAACCCAATGACGCGCACCATGCGTTGGCTGCATTGGAAGCTCAGGGGCATATCCAGTATTTAATCACCCAAAATGTCGATCGCCTGCATCAGCGAGCGGGGCAGAAGCGCGTGATTGATTTACATGGACGCCTGGATTGCGTTGACTGCCTGAACTGCCAGCGGCGCTTCTCGCGCGTCACCCTGCAACGGTGGCTGGCTGAATCCAACCCTGACTTTCTCCACTACAGCGCCAATAGCGCACCCGATGGTGATGCCCGGCTCGATGGCGTGTCCTTGCAGGGCTTTCGCGTGCCGGATTGTCCGCACTGTGGGGGGCTGCTTAAACCCAGTGTGGTTTTTTTCGTTGAAAATGTCCCACGCGAGCGCGTCGCTCAGGCTTATGCCCAGCTCGAACACGCCGCCGCATTGCTGGTTATTGGTTCTTCACTGATGGTTTACTCCGGTTATCGCTTCTGCCGAAAAGCCCGCGATCAAGGCAAACCCATCGCGGCGCTCAACCTGGGGCGCACCCGTGCTGATCCCCAGCTTGCGCTGAAAATCAGCCTGCCCTGTGCTGAGGTATTAGCCGCCTGCGTAGGACATTGAACCCCATGAACTCACGTCATACTGTAACCATTGACTTACCCATAGTGGCCGCCTGTAATCGCCGTAGCCTGCTGATCCACCGCTACGGCAGCGGTCGTCCCAAAGCGTATTTACAGGCGGCGCTGCATGCCGATGAAGCGCCCGGTATGCTGGCCTTGCAGCATCTGCTGGTGCTGTTGGATGCCGCACCCGACCGAGTACAGGGCGAGATCGTCATCGTGCCGTTTGCCAATCCCATCGGTCTCAGCCAGTTTCTCAACGGTTACACCTTAGGCCGCTATGACTTCGATGTCACCGGCAATTTTAATCGGGCCGTACCGGCACTCGGCGAACGGCTGGCACCGCTATTAGCTGAGTCACTGGGGGATGACCCTCAAGCGAATGCCGATATCATTCGTGCGGCATTGCGTCGCCAGGTCGCGGCACTGCCCACCCTGCGCGAAGGCGAGGCGCTGAAAGCCCTGTTGCTCAGCCATTCAATCGATGCCGATTATGTCATCGACATTCATTGTGACCATGAAGCCCTGCTGCATCTGTACGCCCCGCGTGACCAGAGGGCACTGGCGCAACAACTGGCCGCCGATATGCACTGCATGGCCTTATTACTGGAAGACGATCCTGGCGGCGAGGCTTATGATCAGGCCAATAGCAGTCCATGGCGGGTCTTGCGCCAGCATTACGGTGAGCGGATCCCCTTGGGTTGTTTTGCCTGTACCCTCGAATTGCGCGGACAAGGTGATGTCAACGACACATTGGCCGCCCAAGATGCCACCGGTTTATACCGTTTTCTCCAGCGCCAGGGCGTGATTGCCGGCACCCCTGAGGCTTTGCCGCCACCGCAGGGGGTGTGTGTGCCTCTGGAGGGCGTGGACGTGCTGCGCTCGCCGGGAGCAGGATTACTGGTGTACCACCAGGCGCTGGGCGCTCAGGTCAGCGAGGGCGAAATCATTGCGGAATTAATCGATTTACACCGTATTAACCACCGCACCCCGATCCGCAGCCGCACCGAGGGTTTGCTGTTTACCCAGGCGCGTGACCCACTCGTGCGTCCAGGGCAATCCCTTGCTAAAATCGCTGGAGTTCACCCCTTAGACTATCGCCAGCCGGGAAAACTCTTACAGGACTGACTTTTGACCCAAACCCCCACTATACATGCACGGTGCTGGTTATTGCTGTTACTGCCCTGGCTGCTCGTCGCGTGTGCCACTTCACCCCCATCGCGCACCGATGACGCCTGCGTGATTCTGGATGAAAAAAGCGGCTGGGTGGGTAATTGGCAACGTGATTTACGCCGCGCCGAACGCGAATTTGGCATCCCACAAGCGGTGATTCTGGCGACCATTTGGCAGGAATCACGCTTTGAGGCCAAAGCCCGCCCCCCTCGCCGCCGTCTGTTAGGGTTTATCCCTTGGAAACGTCAAAGCAGCGCCTATGGCTATGCTCAAGCCTTGGATGGCACCTGGGATTGGTATTTGGACTCCACCGGTGGCGGCAGGTTGACACGCCGCTCCAGCTTTAAACATGCCGCGCATTTTGTCGCCTGGTACCATGCTCAATCCCAGCGCATCAACGGGATTGCCCGAGATGATGCCTATAATCTTTATTTGGCTTATCATGAGGGTCATGGTGGTTACCGTCGCCGCAGTTATCAAAGCAAACCGTGGCTGATGACAGTCGCCCGTCGGGTGCACAATCAAGCCAACCGCTATCAACAACAACTTGCCCATTGTCGGCGTTAAGGACTACTTTAATGGATGCCCATGATCACAACGCTTTCGGCCCGTTCGAGGTAGCGGTTAAAACCTTATGTGCTCCGGTTGCCAATGGGCGCAAGGAAAATCAGGATAATTACCTGCTGGTCGATGGCAGCGGTCAGGCACAGTTTCTGCGCGATCAGCAGCCACAGCACACTCAGTACGTCCAATGGCCTACGGGTCATCTGCGCTTGGCGATCTTAGACGGCATGGGTGGACATGCCAATGGGCGAGTGACGGCAGAACAGGCAGTAGCCGGGTTGCTGGATATCCCGGCGACCACCAATATCGGTTCGCTCAGTGATGCCCTGGAACGCTTGCATCACCGTCTGCATACGGAGTTGCACCACGATGGTGCCGAGCCCGGCTGTACCCTAACTTTGCTGGAGATTCCGCCGGTGGGCCCGGCTTTATTATTTCATGTTGGGGATTCGCGCTTTTATGCCATTGACACCCAGGGTGCCAGCGCCCTGACGATTGATCACGTCCCCGCCACCCGCCTCGCTTTACTCGGCATGCTTGACCCGCATGACTGGTATCGGCAGGTGCATGAGTACACCAGCAATCAGATCAGCCAAGCCTTTGTGCTCGGTAACAGCCTGAGCGTGACGGGTCGTCATGAGCCGCTTGGTGCAGGGTTATTTGAACTGCATGATGGCAATTTACCCGTGTTTCTGCGCGGCAAGGGCGATCGGCGGACTTTGGATCTGCACAGCGGCTATACCTATCTGCTGTCCAGCGATGGCCTATGGCATGTGCGCCAGCCTCAGCCGTTTGTACAACGCTGGTCACAATTGTTAACGCGCACGGATTTATCATTGGATGAACAATTAGACCAGACCTTTGCCGAACTCAGCCAACGCATTGCGGCAGAACCCAATAACCGCGGTGATAACACCACTGCCATCGCTTTCCGGCGACGGTAAGCCGCCCAGGGGCTGTGGGGTACTGGTCAGCCTTACAGCGTCTTGGTACCGTGATGCCCTAAATTGACAGTATTAATTGAGGAGCTTCGTATGTCACGTTCACAAACTCTTTTCGAGGCCGCCCAACAGGTCATCCCTGGTGGCGTGAATTCTCCCGTGAGGGCCTTTAAAAGTGTCGGGGGTACCCCACTGTTTTTCAAGCGCGCTGCAGGGGCCTATATTTACGATGAAGATGATCGTCGCTATATCGATTATGTCGGCTCTTGGGGGCCAATGATTGCCGGACATGCCCACTCCAAAGTCATTGAGGCCGTCCAGGCTGTCGCGGCTCATGGTCTGAGTTTCGGTGCCCCCAGCGCACTGGAAACCGATATGGCGCGCAAAGTCTGTGACCTGGTGCCTTCGGTCGAACAAGTGCGTTTTTGCAGCTCGGGCACGGAAGCCACCATGAGCGCCATTCGTCTGGCCCGTGGCTATACCGGGCGCAATAAAATCATCAAATTCGAAGGCTGTTACCATGGCCATTCTGATTGCTTATTGGTCAAAGCCGGCAGTGGGGCGCTAACTTTAGGCGTCCCCACCTCGCCCGGTGTCCCCCCCGAAGTAGTCGCCCATACCCTGACCCTGACGTTTAATGATCTCGCCGAAGTGGAACATACCTGCAACGAATTCGGTGCCGACATTGCCTGTATCATCGTTGAGCCGGTGGCGGGCAATATGAACTGTGTGCTGCCCGAACCGGGCTTTCTGAAAGGGCTGCGCAAACTCTGTGATCAATATGGCATTGTCCTGATCTTCGATGAGGTCATGACCGGTTTTCGGGTCGCACTCGGCGGCGCGCAGGCCAAATACAACGTTACCCCCGATATGACCGCTTTCGGCAAGGTTATCGGCGGCGGGATGCCGGTCGGCGCCTTTGGCGGACGACGTGAGATCATGGCGCATTTATCCCCCTTAGGGCCGGTGTATCAGGCCGGTACGCTGTCGGGCAATCCCGTAGCCATGACCGCTGGGCTGGCGACTCTGGAACTGGTGACCGAACCCGGTTTTCATCAGCGCCTCGAAGCGGTTACCGAGCGTTTCTGCAGCGAGTTACAAGGCATCGCCCGCAAAGCCGGGGTGCCGTTGACCACTAACCAGGCGGGTGGCATGTTCGGATTTTTCTTCAGCGAGGAAGAGACCATCAGTCGTTATGCTCAGGTCATGGCCTGTGATGTGGAACGCTTTAAGCGCTTTTTCCACGGCATGCTGGAACAGGGCGTGTATTTAGCCCCTTCCGCATTTGAGGCCGGGTTTATGTCCTCAGCTCATGGCGACGCCGAGCTGGACGCCACCCTGAGCGCTGCGGAAAAGGTGCTGTCCAGTTTGTGACGTCCGCCACTTCCTGAAGGCTGACCAGTACCCACATCTCTTGGTTGAGCGTTCAGCGGTTAGCCTGAACAATTAAATCGAGCTTGTCCAAAGGCTCAATACTGATTGCAAGACCTAACCGCTCTTACAGCTTTTGCAATCGGCCTCAGCATTGGCGATACTTGACGCTTCAAACCCAAAATGACTTAATCAGGAGCCACATTCATGCACCCCTGGCACGACGTACCCGCCGGCGATAACGCCCCTAATGAATTCAACACCATTATCGAGCTGAGTAAAGGCAGTAAGGTCAAATACGAAGTGGATAAGCCCACCGGACTGTTGCGGCTTGATCGGGTATTATATTCTTCCGTAGTTTATCCGGCAAATTATGGATTTATACCTTGCAGTCTCGGTGAGGATCACGACCCCATTGACGTACTGGTGCTGATGCAGGAACCGGTGGTCACCCTGGCGATCGTGCGAGCGCGGGCTATCGGCATGATGGCTATGATCGACCAGGGTGACAGCGACGAGAAAATCATTTGTGTCTGTGTTGACGATCCGGAGTATCGCGATTACACCCATATTAACCAACTCGCACCACATCGGCTGGCACAGCTTAAGCGTTTCTTCCTCGATTACAAAACACTGGAAAATAAAGCCGTTCAAGTCGATGAGTTTGAAGGCCCGGAACGGGCACGGCAAGTTGTCGCTGAATCCCTGGAACGCTATCAACAGAAAATATTACCAACACTTAAAGGTTAGCTAGTCAGGAAGGTATTCAGCCGCGTGTTCAGCTCGCA
>SKOM01000041.1 GCA_007120095.1 Candidatus Competibacteraceae bacterium
GCTTGGGTAAACTCACGCTGGTGCAAACGGATCTGCCCCAAATCATGCCAGATCGTGGCGTTATCCGGTTCAATGCGCAGGGCACGCTCCAGCGCTCCAGCCGCCTGATCCATATCACCGCTGCCGACATGGCCGGCGGCACTATCCAGCAAAGCGGCTACCGCCTGACCACTGGGCTGTTCAACCGGTTGTGGCGGCGCAGTGGCTCGGGGCGTCTCAATGGGCCTGGGATCAGGCATCGGTTCACGTGCGGCGATAATCGGTTGCGGCCGTTCCAGAGGAATCGCTTCAGCCACAGGCCGTTCCGGCTCTCTGGGTTGAACCGGCTGGCGGTACACACTGCGATCCACTACCGGCGCAGGTGGCTGGGTTAATGGAGCCATACAGCCACCGAGCACCAAAAACAGCGCAGTCAAGCTCAAGGAATAGTATTTAAATGTCATGGCAACAACCTTCTGAAGAAAGAATCGACGGTATCATCAGCGTCATCGTAAACCTCAAGCGGTTCAAAACGCTGGGTGTAGTAATAGCTGCTGCAGGGCGCCCACTCATAAGGTTCAGAACCCTGAATAAAGGGTACCCATTGTGCACCACTGCACTGTTCATCGGCCAAACGCCCGCTGGTCGGGTCAATCAGCACCTGATGAATCTCATCAGGCAACGCCATCTGTACGGGAGTGAGCGGCATGCGCTGCATAATGTCCAGCCACACGGGTAATGCCCCGTTGGAACCGCTGAGTCCGGTGGGTTGATTGTCATCACGTCCGACCCAAACCACCGTGAGTAAATTACCGCTGTAACCCGAAAACCAACTGTCGCGGTGATCATTGGTGGTGCCGGTTTTTCCAGCAATATTCATGCCGGGCATGGCGCGATGAATCGCTGCACCCGTGCCACTGCGCACGGCACGCTGCAAGGCCTGATTAATGAGATAGGCCGGACCGGAATCCACAACTTTCTCTAAACTTAACGAATACAAACGCGGCAGGGGCTGCCCCTCAGCACTGGCTACTTCGGTAATGGTACGCAGTGGCAGTTGATAACCGCCGCTGGCCAGCGCAACATAAAGCTGAGCGACTTCGAGTGGAGACAGATCTATCGCCCCAAGCAGCAGTGAGGGATAAGGTTGCAAGGGCTTGTCCAGACCAAGACGCTGCAACATCTGAATCACCCGGGTGACATCCACATTCAATCCCAAACGCGCCGTTGCGACATTATGAGAACGCGCCAGTGATTCCTGTAAAGGCACCCAGCCGTGATGGCGATTATTATAGTTCTTAGGCTCCCAAACCGGCCCGCGATCCGGTCGATAGGTCAGGGGTTCATCGCTGATCAGGGTGGCCAAAGTATAACTGGCAGGAAACTCTAGAGCCGCTAAATAAATAAAAGGCTTGATCACCGACCCCGGTTGGCGCTGGGCATCTAACACCCGGTTAAAACCTTCCATGCGTGGATCACGCCCGCCGACCATGGCGAGAACCTCGCCGGTACGAATATCAACCGTAATGGCGGCGGCCTCCAGATTACCGCCACGAGCACGCTCATCGAGTTGCCCCAGGCGATTGACCAGAGCCTGTTCGGCCGCATCCTGCAGCTGTGGATCGATGGTTGTAAAGACCCGCAAACCTTCCGAAGTCAAATCATCATCACGATAATTTTCCTGCAGATGGCGTCGAACCAGATCGAGAAAGGCTGGATAACGCCCGCGACCTCGCGGCACCTCCTGGGTCACACCCAAGGGCATTTGCTTGGCGATCTCAGAGACTTCGGCACTGATGAGATATTGATCGACCATGACATCCAACACCACCGCCCGCCGCGCCTTGGCGCGCTCGGGAAACCGGCGCGGGTTGTAATGCGAAGGGGCGCGAATCAGCCCTACCAGCAGCGCGACATGGTGTAAATCCAGCTCGTTCAAAGTACGATCAAAATAAAAGCGACTGGCCAGACCAAAGCCGTGAATCGCGCGGGAGCCGTCCTGGCCGAGGTAGATTTCGTTGGCATAGGCTTCGAGGATGTCCTGCTTATCGTAACGCCACTCGACCAATATGGCCATCAGCGCTTCGTTCATTTTACGTTCCAGACTGCGCTCATTGGTGAGGAAGAAATTTTTGACCAGTTGTTGCGTCAGGGTGCTGCCCCCCTGGACGGTACGCCCAGCCCGTACATTGGCGATAAAAGCTCGGGTGATGCCACGGAAATCGACACCCATGTGCTCATAAAACGCTCTATCCTCGACAGCCATCAAGGCATCAATCAGAACCGGCGGTAAATCACGGTAACGGGTTAAAATACGATCCTCGCCATGGCTGGGATAGATGCCGGCAATTTCAACCGGTTCGAGCCGCAATAGTGTGGGATCGGGCTGATCGTCCAGACTGCGCAGAGCGTTCAGCCGACCGTCAGAAAATTCCAGCCGCATCAAGCGCGCCGGTTCGGTGCTATCCCAGAAGCTGAAGCTGCGAGTGTATAAATCGAACTGCTGTCCATTGCGCCGAAACGAACCCGGACGGTTGGGTTGTCTCTCGGTAGCATGGTACGGTAACAGGTCTAGCTCGGCAGCAAACTCCTCAGCGCTCAACCGTGCGCCAGGAAACAGTTGCAATGGTCGGGCATGCACCCGCGCTGGTAAAGCCCAACGCTTGCCGGCGAACTGCGTCTGGATGACTTTATCCAGATCATTCATGTAAACTGCCAGCGCCACACCACCGACCAGCAATGCGCCGCCCAGCAACAAGGTGAACAAGCCCAACAAACCGCTGCCCAAAGAAGGCCCGATACGGCGTCCCCTTGCCGGGGCAGCTTTAGACCCGGATTTCCGGGAGGATGATTTGACCGTCATACGTCACAGTGACTGTAAATGTTATGGATGATGAACTGCATGATAATGCAATATACTTATTGATGACATTTTAAAGTAAATGACCCCAACATTGGATCAATTCATTGGCTTTGGCAACGTGACCCGCTGCTCAAGCATTCTGCTGGTGCTGCTGGCACTGTTGGCGACATCCCTGACGGCTCACGCTGACACCGACCCGACCCGTTTACGCCTCGAAATCGCAGGCGTCCGCAGCGAGTTGCGAACGAATGTCGAAGCGTTTCTGCGTCTACAACCGTTCACCGCTGCCGACGCCACACTGCCTGGTGAATCACGCGTGCGCTGGCTGCATCAACGCGCCCCCGATGATATTCGTGCCGCGCTACAGCCATTCGGCTATTATCAACCGGAGATTGACACCGAACTCACCGCTACCCCAGAAGGCTGGCTGGCACAATACACTATCGATCCCGGTCCTGCGTTGCCCTTGGTAGACTTGGACATTCAAATCCGCGGGGAAGGCGAGACCGATCCGGCCTTTCAGGCCTTGCTCAGTCCTGCCGGACTCGAGGTCGGCGCAACCTTAGATCAGCGGCAATATGAGCGTCTGCGCAATAGGTTACAGAGCCTAGCGACCGAACGCGGTTATTTCGATGCGCGGTTTCAGCGCAGCCAGATCCAAATCGATCTGGAGGCCTATCAAGCGACCGTCGTCGTGCATTATGACACCCAACACCGCTACCAGTTTGGCGACGTTCGGTTCGAAAACAGCCCACTGCTGCCCTCATTTCTCGGGCGCTTTATCGACCTCCAACCCGGTCAAGCGTTCAGCGCGGCCGCGCTGCAACGAGTGCAAAGCGATCTGGTCAACAGCGGCTATTTTGACCAGGTGATGATCAATGCCTCACCGGATACGGCTGAAGATCGAGTGATTCCTGTGGTCATCGACCTGACTATGCGCAGTCGGAGCAAGTACACGCTCGGCCTAGGCTATGCCACCGACACCGGTCCACGCGCCCGCGCGGGCCTGGAGCGCCGCTGGGTGAATCGGAGGGGGCATCAATTCGAAGCTCAAGCCTTGATCTCACAGATCCGCTATGGCGTCGGCACAGCTTATACGATTCCCGGCGCTGACCCGCGCAATGACGCCTATGTACTGAGAGCGCGGATTGATGCGGAAGATTCCAGTCGCAAAGATTCCGTTACCGGCGTTTTTGGTCTCAGTCGCCGCTTTCAACGCGGCCAGTGGAGCCATCTGCTATCGCTGGATTACCAGTGGGAACGCTTCACCGCCGGGTCAGCAGAACGGCGTTCGACTCATCTGCTCATTCCTAGTGCGCGTTCTACCTGGGTGAATGTCGATGACCGCTTGCAGGTTCGCCATGGGCAGTCGCTGACTCTGGAACTGCGCGGGGCCTCAGAGCAGGTGTTATCGGCCATTAATTTTGCCCAAGGTTCGGTCAACGGCAAATGGATTCATTCGTTTAGCGATAACCAGCGCCTGCTGCTGCGCGTCCAAGCCGGCAGCACCCTGATTGACGACGATGATTTTGCCAAATTACCGACATCGCTGCGTTTCTACGCCGGTGGCGATAACAGTGTCCGGGGCTACGGCCTGGACAGTATTGGCCCTAGGGATACGGAAGGACGGGTGATCGGTGGTCGTCATGTGCTGGTCGCCAGTATCGAAGTCGACCACCGCTTCCGCGATAACTGGCGAGTGGCCGCCTTTGTCGATGTTGGCGACGCCTTCGATAATGAAGCACCGGATCTGCGCACAGGCGCTGGGTTAGGACTGCGCTGGCAATCTCCCGTCGGGCCGGTCAGACTGGATATCGGTCACGGTCTTGACGAGCCCGGCGATGATTTCCGCATTCACTTCAGCCTCGGACCCGAATTATGATACTGCTGCTGCGTGGTGTTTTCAGGCTAGTGCGGGGGCTGGTTTTACTGGCGTTGCTGTTGGTCGGTTCGGTAGCCTGGCTTCTATTCACTGAGCCGGGTATGCGCAGCCTGTTCGGCGTGGCCGAGCGGGTTCTGCCGTCGGGTATGCTCAGCATCGGTGAAGTCTCCGGCAGTTTGCGTGATGAGCTGCGCTTGAGGGATTTCCAGTTCGCCAGCGGCGATCTACAAGTGCAATGGCAACAGGCGCAACTGCTCTGGCAGCCGGCTGATTTATTACACCGCCAACTGAACATTGCCCGGCTCGAAGTCCATGAGGCCGCTATTGATCTACCACCTCCTGCGCCCGAGCCGGAACCGACCCCGCGTGATCCGCTGACCCTGCCCGATATTCAACTCCCTATAGCGTTGGCTATCAAGCAGGTCGGGCTGTACCAAGTGAGCATTCGCCCCTATGCCGCCGAGCAGGCAATTACCATTGATGCGCTGGAACTGGCCTTACATACGGATGCCGAGCAGGGTGTGCTATTAGACTATCTACGGCTACGCGCCCCGGAAGGTCGTGCGGAAATTGCCGGCCAGGTGCTGCCGCTCGGCGATTATCCCGTACAATTGGCACTGGATTGGCAAATCACCGCCCTACCCTATGGCCCGATTGAGGGCACCGGTCAGCTTGCGGGGCAATTGGCTGGCTTGGTCACCCTGGAGCAGCAGGTACAGCTCAGCGCCAGTGAACCACCCTCGCGGCTGGATGCCACGGCCCACATCGATATCATTCAACAGACACTCAGCGTTCAAGGCCAATGGCAGGATCTGGTCTGGCCACCGGGTGGGGCCATGGAATACGCGAGCCCGCAGGGACGATTTGATTTCAGCGGCAGTATAGAGGATTATCGGTTTTTACTTGAAGCGACGGCTGAGGGGACTGACATTCCCAGCGGCACCTGGCAGTTACAGGGCCAGGGTTCCAGCGAAGCCCTGGAGCGATTCGAGGTACGCGGTCAAACACTGGATGGAACACTCAATGCCCAAGGCCACGCCCGCTGGCAGCCTGAGCTCAGTTGGCAATTGGACTTACGCGGCAGTGCGTTGAATCCGGGTGTGCAATGGCCAGAGCTGCCCGGCAGCCTTGATGTAACGCTGAACACCCAGGGTGGCTGGCAGGATGAACGACTCACCCTGAGCGTCAATCTCCAGCAAATGTCAGGACAGCTCAGCGGCTATCCCCTGGACGGTCAACTCCAGGCTCTGCTTGATGGCCAGGATCTCACCATTGAGCAGTTACGGCTGGAAACCGGCGAAGCGCGGATTAACGCCAGTGGCCAGTTAGATGAACATTGGGACTTAGCCTTCCAGATCGATATCCCCCAACTGGCGCAGCTACTGCCCGACGCCGGCGGTATGTTGCGCAGTCAGGGCCGGATCAATGGCCCCAGAATGCAACCTCAAGCGGTGCTGGATTTGGCGCTGGCGGATATTGTCATAGCGGAGCAAAGCATCCAACAGCTCCAAGGTCAGGTTAATCTCGACAGCAGCGGCGAACATACCTCACAGATTGCTTTACAGGCTCGCGGTTTACTGCTGGGTGGGCAATCCTGGGAGAGTTTGGCACTTAACGGCAGCGGCACCCCCAAAAACCATAATGCCACGCTCGATCTGGCCGGTGAATTAGGCCGCTTCGGCCTCGGGCTACAAGGTGGATTGGATGACGAACAGCGCTGGCAAGGCCAAATCACCCGCCTGGATCTGAGCGATACCCTGGCGGGCGACTGGCAACTGGCCCAGGCGGTCGGCTTAACGGCAGCCGCCGATCAGGCCCGTCTGGCCGCCCCGCTGTGTCTGGACAGTCAGCCCAGTCGCTTGTGTCTCGATGGTCAATGGGACACCGCTACCGGTGGTTCAACAGAGATTAGCCTCGATCAGCTTGACCTGGCCCGCTTCAGCGCCCTACTCCCCGACACAGTCAGAATCAATCAAGCGCTGTCTGCCCAACTGCAAGCCAGCGTGGACCCAAGTGGTCAGCCTCAGGCAACCGCACAGATCGATCTCAGTGCTGGCCAGGTCAATTTGGAAATCAACGGTCAGCCCATTGAGCTTGATTTGGGCGCGAGTCGCCTGAGCAGTCGCCTGGACAACGACGCCGTCAGCAATGAACTGCGCATCGACTTAGGCGATTTAGGCCAGATCAACAGCACATTACAAATTAATAACTTATTCGATCAACCTCAACTGGATGGCCAGTTACTGGCCAATCTGGAACAGTTCGCCCTCGTGTCCGAACTGTTGCCGCAGGTGCAAGATATCGCTGGCCGACTCGATGCCGATTTGCGGGTTGCCGGCAGTCTGCCCACTCCGGATTTGGCCGGAGAAATCGCTGTGCGCGATGCGGGTCTGAGTATCCCGGAGCTGGGTACTCGCATTGACGACATTGAGTTAACCGCCCGTGGCGATAACGGTGGCAATATCGTTTTTTCCGGTCAGGCCCGCTCCGGAGAAGGTACAGTCAGGCTGGAGGGTCGTTATCAACTCGGTGATGAGGCGCTCAATCTCACCCTGCAAGGCAATGACTTTGTGGTACTGGATACGTTCTCCCAGGTCATCATCAGCCCTGATGTCACTGTAGTTATGGACACTGAACAAGTGCGAGTGACCGGAGAAGTCGCTGTGCCCGTCGCCAATTTAGCCCCACCGCCCCAGCAACAGGCCCGGATTACAGCCTCGAATGATGTGGTGTTTGTCGGTACGGAAACCCCGGATACGACCCCAGCAGGTCGGGGTATTCACGCCCGACTGCGGCTGATGCTAGGCGATGATGTCTGGGTGGAAGCGGTCGGATTCCGTGGTCAATTACGCGGCGACTTACTCATTGAGCAGACTCCGGAGCTTGCCCCGCGAGGTTCAGGCTCGTTGGAGGTGGTCTCTGGTGACTACACGATTTATGGCCAGGATTTAGCCATCGAACGCGGGCGCCTGCTGTTTGCAGCCGGCCCGGTCGATAACCCCAGCCTCGATTTACGCGTCTCACGGCGGTTTGATGATGGCGAGGTGATGGTCGGTGCCCAAGTGCTGGGCACGCTACAACAGCCGCGCCTGGAGCTGTTCTCCACGCCGCCCATGGCCAATAGCAGCATCGTCTCCTATCTGCTGTTTGGCCGTGGTCCGGGCGGCGGTGCCGGGGAAAATCAACTGCTGGCCCAGGCCACGGCAGCCCTCGGCGTCCGCGGGGGCAATTTTATTACCCGTGATATCGCCGAAACCCTGGGCGTGGACATTCGCTTTGATGCCGGGGACGAACTTGATGATGCTGCCGTGACTATTGGCCGTTATCTGGCTCCCGGTTTATACGTCAGCTACGGCATCGGCCTGTTCGAGGCGGTCAATGTGTTCAACCTGCGTTACACCATTAACCGAATGCTCACCCTAGAGTCTACTACCAGCGCTGAACACAGCAGTGCGGATCTGTTGTTCACCTTGGAGCGCTGACGAACCAAAATCGAGTGGGGCGGTCTTGAACACAAGATCGAACTGCACATTAGTGACCGTCGATTGACCAGACATCATAGTAGGCTTTAGGAGACCCTCATATGGCTAAATGGCTTTTACCACCGACAGCATTGCTCCTGTCATTACTGGTTCCTGCAGGGGCTATGGCGGTTAGCCAGCCTGATTTTGTCGAGCTGATCGAAAACAATCGAGAAGCCGTTGTCAGCATCAGCACCTCGCGTGATGGCAGCCGCTCCCCCAGGGTCGGCGATTTACCGATACCTGAGGACAGCCCGTTTTACGATTATTTTCGGCGGTTTTTTGACGAGCAACAAGCGCCTCCCCGTCAGCAACCGCGCCGAGCGCGACCCGCATCCATCGGCTCGGGGTTTATTGTCAGCCCCGACGGTTACCTATTGACCAAT
This sequence comes from Candidatus Competibacteraceae bacterium, assembly GCA_007120095.1. Lineage (GTDB taxonomy): Bacteria > Pseudomonadota > Gammaproteobacteria > Competibacterales > Competibacteraceae > SKOM01. Next base: position 8,632 of record SKOM01000041.1, read on the forward strand.
GCCCATGTGGTTGAGGGCAGCGATCAGGTCACTGTCATGCTCAGTGATCGCAGCGAATACATCGCTGAAATTATCGGCACTGATCCGCGCACCGATATCGCCCTACTCAAAGTAGATGCCAGTGATTTACCCTTTGTGTCCATCGGTGATCCCAGCCAACTGCGGGTTGGCCAATGGGTATTGGCTATCGGTTCGCCGTTTGGCTTTAATTACACGGCAACCCAGGGCATCGTCAGCGGCCTCGGTCGCAGCTTACCCAGCGGCAATTATGTGCCCTATATCCAAACCGATGCTGCGGTTAATCCGGGCAACTCCGGTGGACCACTGTTCAACTTAGACGGTGAGGTCATCGGAATTAACTCGCAGATCTACAGCCGCACCGGCGGTTATCAAGGACTGTCGTTTGCCATTCCGATTGATGTCGCTATGGATGTTGCCGAGCAGTTGCGGGAAACCGGTAGGGTCGCTCGTGGCTGGCTGGGTGTGCTGATTCAAGAAGTCACGGCTGAACTGGCCAGCTCTTTTGGTCTAGAGCGGCCAAGAGGTGCATTGGTCAGCCAGGTGATGAGCGATAGCCCCGCAGCGAAGGCCGGTTTTCAGGCCGGTGATATCATTCTGGAATTTAATAATGAAACCATCGTCCGTTCCAGTGAACTGCCCCCCATTGTGGGTCTGGTCCGACCCGGTAATGAGGCGCAGGTCACCGTGTTCCGTGAAGGCGAGACCATGCAGATCGCAGTCACCATTGAGGAGTTACCCGAAGATCCGGACACGGTGATCCGAACCCGTGACACGCCTAGCCAGCCACAACATAATCGTCTCGGCATTATTATCGCTGCTCCGGATGCAGAAGACGAAGATGATATCAGTGGTGGGGTACGGGTCACCGAGGTGGCTCCTGGCCCTGCAGCCGATGCGGGTATTGAATCTGGTGATTTGATTGTGCGACTGCATAACCAGGCGGTGGATAACGTCGCGCAATTCGAGGAGCTCGTCCGCGAACTGCCCGTTAACCGCCCTATTTCCGTTCTGATTCAACGCGATGGCGGTTCGGTATTCTTGGCTCTGACGCTTGACGACTAAACAAGCACCACGCTCCTCACACCGAATCAGGGTGTGAGGAGACTTCGCGGCCATGGGCCGCTCCTCCGGCCAGTAGAGTGGGCACCGCCCACCTATTCCATCTGGCGGGCCATGCCCGCCCTACCCGGATTCGCCGTAATACGACAGATGTAATACAAACACAGCTACGGCAGAACAGTGACGACTGAGTTACAATACTGATTGGCTTAATTCGTCACGGCTACTTTATGGCTCAATACATTTACACCATGAACCGCGTCGGCAAGGTCGTGCCGCCAAAGCGGGAAATTCTCAAAGATATTTCACTGTCCTTCTTCCCCGGTGCCAAAATTGGCGTACTGGGTTTAAATGGTTCCGGTAAATCCACTCTGTTACGCATCATGGCCGGTGTAGATACCGAGATTATCGGCGAAGCGCGCCCCCAACCCGGCATTCACATCGGTTATCTGCCCCAGGAACCCCAGCTCGATCCGGCCCAAGACGTGCGCGGTAATGTTGAACAGGCCGTGCAACCGATTAAAGATGCACTTGCTGAGCTGGACGGCATCTACACCGCTTACTCTGAACCGGATGCCGATTTTGAAGCGCTGGCGGCTAAACAAGAACAACTGGAAAGTTATCTGCAAGCCACCAATGGCCATGAGCTGGAGCGCACACTTGACATCGCCGCTGATGCCCTGCGCCTACCCCCCTGGGAGGCCAGTGTGGACACGCTGTCCGGCGGTGAAAAACGCCGCGTGGCCTTATGCCGACTGCTCTTATCCAAGCCGGATATGCTGCTGCTCGATGAACCCACCAACCATCTGGACGCTGAATCCGTGGCCTGGTTAGAACGCTTTCTGCAAGAGTACACTGGCACCGTGGTGGCGGTCACCCATGATCGCTATTTCCTCGATAATGTGGCGGGCTGGATTCTGGAGCTCGACCGCGGCCATGGCATCCCCTGGCAGGGCAATTATTCCTCATGGCTGGAGCAGAAGGAAAAACGCTTAGAGCAAGAACAAAAATCTGAACAATCGCGAATTAAAGCCATGCAGGCCGAACTCGAATGGGTACGGTCTAATCCCAAAGGCCGCCAAGCCAAATCCAAAGCCCGTTTAACCCGGTTTCAAGAATTGGCCTCACAAGAATTCCAACAGCGCAATGAAACCCAAGCCCTGTATATCCCACCCGGTCCACGCCTCGGTGATGTGGTGGTTGAAGCTCAACAGGTGCGCAAAAGCTTCGGCGAACGGTTGCTCATGGATGATCTGTCCTTCCAGCTTCCCCCCGGCGGCATCGTGGGCGTCATCGGCCCCAATGGTGCTGGTAAGACCACATTATTTCGGATGATCACCGGCCAGGAACAACCCGATAGCGGCAACCTGCGTATTGGTGAAACCGTACAACTGGCCTATGTGGATCAATCCCGCGACGCGCTCGATCCCGATAAATCCGTGTGGGAAGAAATTTCCGATGGCCAGGACATTATCATGGTGGGCAACTATCAACTGCCTTCACGGGCTTATGTCGGGCGCTTTAATTTCCGTGGCTCGGAACAACAAAAACCCATCGGCACGCTATCGGGTGGTGAACGCAATCGGGTGCATCTTGCTAAACTATTGCGCAGCGGCGGCAATCTGCTGCTACTCGATGAGCCCACCAATGATTTAGACGTGGAAACCTTGCGGGCACTGGAAGAAGCCCTGTTGACCTTCGCCGGCTGTGCGGTGATTATCTCTCACGACCGCTGGTTTCTGGACCGGCTTGCTACACATATTCTCGCCTTCGAGGGAGAGTCGCAAACCGTCTGGTTCGAGGGTAATTATGCCGAATACGATGCGGATCGACACCGCCGTTTAGGTACCGAGGCTGATCAACCGCATCGGATTAAATATAAAAAACTCGCTTAACCATTCAGAGGACATTATGAGCAGTCTCATTGAACAGTTTCGCCAATCCTCACCCCTGTTCGGCGGCAACGCCCCATTCATCGAAGATCTGTACGAAAGCTATCTGCAAAACCCTGATAACGTTCCGGATAACTGGCGGGCTTATTTTAATAACCTGCAACAGCAGCCCGGCGGTAATGGGCGGGACATCGCCCATGAACCGATTCGTGAATCCTTCGCCCGCATGGCGCGCCAAATGCCGCTGGCCAGTGCCGGAGTGCGCAGCACCACCAATATGGATGAGGCCGCCGCGCATAAGCAGGCTTTAGTGCTGCGTTTAATCAACGCCTACCGCACTCGTGGCCATCAGGTCGCTAATCTCGATCCATTGAATTTACGCGAACGTCCGCCGGTGCAGGATCTTGATCCAGCCTTTTACGGCCTCACCGAAGCCGATATGGACACGGTGTTCAATACCGGATCACTGCAACTGCAACCTCAGATGTTGCTGCGCGATATTGTCGCCAGGATTCGGGAGATTTACACCGGCACCATCGGCTCGGAGTACATGCACATCACCCGCACCGAGGAAAAGCGCTGGCTGCAAAAACGGCTGGAAGCACCACTGGCGAGGTTAGATCTCCAACCCGAGGAACAGCACTTACTGCTTAAACAGCTCATCGCTGCTGAAGGCTTGGAAAAATACCTGCACACTCGCTACATCGGGCAAAAACGCTTTTCCCTGGAAGGGGGTGACAGTCTGATCCCGCTGATGGATCAACTCATCCAACGTGCTGGCAGTCAAGGCACCCATGAGATTGTCATCGGTATGGCCCACCGCGGTCGGCTGAATGTACTGGTCAATATCATCGGCAAATCACCGTCGGAACTGTTTGAAGAGTTTGAAGGCAAATACAAACAGCAACTCAGCTCCGGTGATGTGAAATACCACCAGGGATTCTCCTCCAATGTGGACACCTCCAGCGGGCCAGTTCATCTGGTGCTGGCGTTTAACCCCTCGCATTTGGAAATCGTCAACCCGGTGGTGCTTGGCTCAGCCCGCGCCCGTATGGAACGCCGTCGCCAGGACAGTCCCGAGCTGCCGGTGGACGAGGTATTACCGATTCTTATTCACGGCGATGCGGCATTTGCCGGTCAAGGCGTCATCATGGAAGGTCTGCAACTGTCTCAGGTGCGCGGCTATCGCACTGGCGGCACCGTACACATCATCGTTAATAATCAGATCGGCTTTACCACCAGCAATCCGCTGGATGCCCGCTCTTCGCTGTATTGCACCGATGTCGCCAAGATGATTCAGGTACCGATCTTGCATGTCAACGGCGATGATCCTGAAGCGGTGCTGTTTGTCACTCAGTTAGCGCTCGACTATCGCATGACCTTCCACAAGGATGTCGTGATTGATCTGGTCTGCTATCGCCGACTCGGGCATAACGAAGCCGATGAACCCGCAGCCACCCAGCCAATGATGTATAAACACATCAAGGCGCATCAATCCCCGGCCACATTGTACGCCGAAAAGCTAAAAGCACAGGGCGTTATTGGCACTCAAGAATTGCGGCAGTGGCAAGACGAGTATCGGCAAAAACTCGACGCAGGAACCCATGTCTCCCGTCCAACCTTGCCCGAAACAGATGATGTGTTCTCTGCAGGCTGGTTGGCACTTAAGACGATTGATTGGGATGCCGAAGTCGATACGACCGTGCCACAAAATACGATTCGGCGCTTGTCTGAACAATTATTGACCCTACCCGAAGGTTTTGAACTCAACGCCCGGGTGGCCAAGATCATGGATGATCGCCGCAAAATGGCGGCCGGTGCCTTACCCTTGGATTGGGGCTTTGCCGAGAATATGGCGTATGCCACCCTGTTGGAACAGGGCTATAAGGTGCGCATTTCCGGACAGGACAGTGGTCGTGGCACCTTCTTCCACCGCCATGCGGTGCTGCACAACCAAAAAGACGGCAGCTATTATGTCCCGCTGATGAATCTCAACGATGTGCCGGTCAACCGTTTCGTGGTCATTGACTCGATTTTGTCCGAAGAGGCCATACTGGGTTATGAATACGGCTACAGCACGGCTGAACCCCACGGACTGGTGGTCTGGGAAGCGCAGTTTGGCGATTTTACTAACGGCGCTCAAGTGGTCATCGATCAGTTCATCACCTCCGGTGAGGCCAAATGGGGTCGCTACTGCGGACTGGTAATGCTGTTACCGCATGGCTATGAAGGCCAAGGCCCGGAGCATTCCTCGGCGCGCTTAGAACGGTTTATGCAACTCTGTGCTGAGCGCAATATCCAGGTCTGTGTACCGACAACACCGGCGCAATGCTTTCATATGCTGCGACGGCAAGTGTTGCGCGATTTTCGTAAGCCTCTGATTACACTATCCCCAAAAAGTCTGCTGCGCCATAAACTCGCGGTTAATAGCCTAGAGGATCTCACCCAGCGCGGTTTCCAGACTGTGATCAGCGAAATCGATGACCTCGATCCGACACAGGTCAAGCGCCTGGTGTTCTGCAGTGGCAAAGTCTATTACGATCTACTGGAAGCCCGCCGTGAGCATGGGCTCAACCAGGTCGCAATTGTGCGTATTGAGCAGCTCTATCCCTTCCCGTGGACGCGCTACAGCGAAGAAGTCGCACGCTATAGCCGCGCCAAGCAATTAATCTGGTGTCAAGAAGAACCGTTAAATCAAGGAGCCTGGTATCATATTCAACACAAACTGCGGCATTCACTCGGTAAAAACCGTGACATCCGCTATGCTGGTCGTCCCTCATCGGCTTCACCGGCAGTCGGTTATTATGGCCAGCACATCAAACAACAACAAGCCCTGGTTGCGGACGCTTTAGGCCTGCAATAACTCGGCATTCAGAAGAGGAGAATTACCTTAATGAGCATTGAAGTGCGCGTTCCAACGCTTCCAGAATCCGTCGCAGACGCTACGCTGGTGAGCTGGCACAAACAGCCTGGAGATCAGATTCAGCGTGATGAAAATCTGGTCGATCTGGAAACCGATAAAGTCGTTCTGGAAATTCCCGCACCGGCTGACGGTGTATTAGGCCAAATCCTGCAGGGTGACGGCAGTACGGTACGGGCCGGCGATCTGATCGCCTATGTCGAGGCCAGTGACAGCGCTGCCGTTACCGCAGCCGAACCGCCCGCCGCAACAACGGCGGCTGGCCCAGCGGCTAGTACGGCGGAAACGAGCGTACCCAGCGATCTGATCGATAATCTCAGCCCCGCTGTGCGGCGGCTGATCAATGAGCAAGGACTTGACCCACGCCAGATTCCGGCCAGTGGTCGTGGCGGTCGGATTACCAAGGCCGATGTGCTGGCTTATCTTGAACAACCGGCTCCGGCGGAGCCGGCACCCGCCGAGCCGGCACCGACAACCACGCCACCACCGTCTGCTCCTCCGGTCGCAGCACCACCCTCACCGGCCGCATCCGCGCCGAGTGTGCCACCGGATCCCAAAGGGCGGGTTGAGCAACGGGTGGCGATGACCCGCTTGCGCCAGCGGATTGCCGATCGCCTGGTTCAAGCGCAACAGACGGCCGCAATCCTCACGACGTTCAATGAAGTCGACATGCAGCCCGTCATGATGTTGCGCAACCGGTATAAGGATAAATTCGAAAAAGAACATGGTGCCCGTTTGGGGTTTATGTCGTTCTTTGTCAAAGCCTCGATTGAAGCCTTAAAGCGTTTCCCCGCCGTGAACGCCTCGCTGGACGGCAGCGATATGATTTACCATGGCTACTACGATATCGGTATCGCCGTCTCTTCGCCACGCGGCTTGGTGGTACCGATTATGCGTGATGCTGACCAACTCAGCTTTGCTGAAATTGAAAACACGGTGGCCGATTTCGGCAAACGCGCCCAATCAGGTGCGCTGACGATGGAGGATCTAACCGGCGGCACGTTTTCGATTACCAATGGAGGAGTGTTTGGCTCTTTGGTCTCCACCCCGATTCTCAACCCGCCACAAAGTGCGATTCTCGGGATGCACAAGATCCAGGAACGCCCGGTGGTGGACAACGGACAAATTGTCATTCGCCCCATGATGTATCTGGCCCTGTCCTATGATCACCGCATCATCGATGGACGTGAGGCCGTCAGTTTCCTGGTCGCCATTAAAAATGGTCTGGAAGATCCGACCCGCTTGCTACTGCAACTCTGATGACTCATCGGATCTCACTGGCTATCCGGGCTGACCTCTGAGTCAGCCCCCCACACTCAGGGGTTATCATGGCTCAAACTTATGATGTTATTGTCATCGGCGGTGGTCCGGCCGGTTATGTCGCCGCCATCCGCAGCGCCCAGTTGGGTCTGGAAGTGGCCTGCGTCGAGCAGTGGATTAATACCCAGGGCCATCCCGCGCTGGGCGGAACCTGTCTCAATGTCGGCTGTATTCCGTCTAAAACACTGTTAGAATCTTCTGAAAACTATCATAAACTCAAACAAGGACTAAGTGTCCAGGGCATCAAGCTCGGTTCGGTTAAGCTGGACTTGCAGCAGATGATGCGGCGTAAAAATGAGATCGTATCGCAGTTGACCGATGGTATCGCGCAGCTGTTTAAAAGTAACGGCATCGTTTGGTTACAAGGGCACGGTAAGTTGTTAGCTGATCATCAGGTCGAGGTTACAGCGCATGACGGCAGTACAACCCTCTACGGTGCCGATCATATCATCCTGGCGACTGGCTCCAGTCCGGTAGCCATCGGTGCAGCACCTCTGGACGGCGATCTGATTGTCGATTCCACCGGAGGGCAAGAATTTACTAAAGTACCAAAAATACTAGGGGTTATCGGTGCCGGGGTCATTGGTTTGGAACTGGGCAGCGTGTGGAAACGGCTCGGCTCAGAAGTCATTTTGCTGGAAGCCGTTGATCAATTTTTAGCCGATGTCGACCATCAAGCCGCACGCGATGCACTGCGCCAGTTTAAACGCCAAGGCCTGGATATCCGCCTCGGGGCACGCGTCGTCAAAACTGAAGCAGGCAACCATAAGGTCAAAGTGTATTACCAGGATCAAAACGGCGATCA
>SKOM01000046.1 GCA_007120095.1 Candidatus Competibacteraceae bacterium
AAAACAAAAACCGTCCGGCGCTTTCCAGCAAGGGCAGGTAGTGGGTTTTATCAACGTAATATTCGTTGCCGGTACGGACTTTGATGTAATCAGCAACCCCATAAGGAATCCGTTGGGGCGGTGAGGGCGTTTTCATGAGACAAACCTGCGGATGGTATGGCTAGGTAAAGTAGTATAGTGGACCCCAAAATCTGGACACTAATTTAAGCTATAGTTGAGTCAATTTTAGCGTATAACATTGGTCTGAATTTCTCTACGAATTGCCGGACTGGTTGATCAATGTGAAACGACACCACGGATACAGTGTGCGGGTAAACTCACGTTTCCGTGCCTTGCGCCAACGTGCACACCTGCAGTTAAAATCCTGGCCGCGTCTCAGGCAGTTACTGGATACCACAGGAGCCTTGCGAGGAGAAACCGAGACCATAGCACGCGGTATCGGTATCGGCTTGTTCATTGGCTTGACCCCAACAGTGGGCTTTCAAATCGTATTGATGATTATCGGATGCCTGTTAATGCGAGGTAATTTCCCTGCCGCCTTTGCGGTGTCCTGGATCAGCAACCCTCTGACCATGGCTCCCCTGTACTGGGGGTTCCATAACCTTGGCAAGGCGGTTTTCGGGCGTTTAATCATCTTCACCGGAGAGAACGGATATCTCGGAAAAGTTGGCAATGAGATGCTGTTTACCCTGCTAGGCAGTCTGTTGATCGCCGCACCGAGCGCCATACTGGGTTATCACATAGCGTTGCGGGTATTGGCGGCTTACTCTGCTCGGCGGAAACGTGCTCGCCAACAGTAGGCTATAGCCGTTTAATGAAATATCCGGACATTGGAACAGCCTCAGCGGATGGAATATAGGCCGTAAGGGGCGGTTCGCGAACCGCCCCTACACCACAATCATCAGGGCGAACGACGATGTCATGTCTGGACAACAGAGCGAATGGCTATATCAATCCACAATCTATAGATGGATCATCGCTTTAAGGCTGGCAATTAAAATGTTAACCCGATCTCGGCCAGGCCCATACCAGCAGCAGGCCACCGAACACACCGCTGACCCAGCTCAGCACTGGCACGCCACCGATCAGGGCGATCGAATGCCCGTCCATAGCCATTATAATGGCTGCGCTGACTAATAACCCGATCCCCAACGTCGCATAAAAATAGCGCCGGTTGCCCGCTTTGATCTCGCGGCGCAGTTGTTCAATTTCGTCAGATTGCAAACGGACTTTGAGTTCGCCGTGATTGGCCTTGTGCAGAGTATCTTGGATCAGATGGGGTAATTCAGGCAGTTGTTCCAGTAAACGCGGGAGGTTATAACGCATTTTGCTCGCAAACGCGTTGAGGCCAATGCGCTGCTTCATCCAGTTCTCTAAGTACGGTTTAGCGGTTTTCCACAGATCCAGATCCGGATCGAGCTGGCGCCCCAAACCTTCAATGCTGAGCAGGGTTTTTTGCAACAACACTAATTGCGGCTGAATTTCCATATTAAACCGCCGCGCGGTTTGAAACAGGGTGAGCAAAAACCCGCCAAAGGAAATATCTTTTAAAGGCTTATCAAAAATTGGTTCAGAGACGGTACGAATCGCGGATTCAAACTCATCGACACGGGTATCTGCGGGTACCCAGCCAGATTCAATATGCAGCTCCGCCACACGCCGGTAATCGCGATTAAAAAAGGCCAGAAAATTTTCGGCCAGATAATGTTGATCCGTAGGGCCCAAGGTGCCAATGATGCCAAAATCAATGGCGATGTAGCGCGGTTGCTGCGGATCACTGGCATCGACAAAGATATTGCCCGGATGCATATCGGCGTGGAAAAAACTGTCGCGAAACACTTGGGTAAAAAAAATCTCCACCCCGCGTTCTGAAAGTATTTTCAAGTTCACTCCGCGGGCGCGGAGCGCCTCAATATCGCCGATAGGCATCCCGTAAATACGCTCCATGACCAACACATTGCGCCGAGTCAATGACCAGTTCACTTCGGGAATATACAATACCTCGGAATCCTGGAAATTCCGTTTTAAATGACTGGCATTGGCCGCTTCACGCACCAAATCCAGTTCATCGATAATGGTTTTTTCATATTCTTTAACCACTTCTCGCGGACGCAGCCGCCGTCCCTCGCGCCAATAACGTTCGGCCAGCTCCGCCAAAATATGCAGCAGTTCCACGTCGCGACGGATCACCCGCTCGATACCAGGGCGCACCACCTTGATAATCACCGACTCACCCGTCAGCAACCGCGCCGTATGCACTTGGGCAATGGAGGCGGAGGCCAGGGGCTGTTCATCAAAATCACGCAATACGGTTTCCAGTGCATGTCCATAGGCCAGCTCGATAATCTGGCGGGCTTGAGCACCGGGAAACGGCGGGACTTTATCCTGCAAGCGGGCCAATTCGCGGGCAACATCATCGGGCAGCAAATCGCGCCGTGTTGATAAGGCTTGACCAAATTTGACAAAAATCGGCCCTAAGGCTTCCAGAGCCAAGCGTAAGCGCACCCCACGGGGCTGCTGGGCGCGTTTGCCCAGCCAATACCCTGGCAATAAAAACCGCAGAAAAGCAATCGGGCGAAACGGTGGGGTAGCCAATAGAAGGTCATCGAGACCGTAGCGCACCATAATCCAGTTAATCTGGATGAGGCGCAGCACGCGTACAGGACTGAGCCGCATTAGCAATAATCCATAATGATGTGTCTTGAAAGAAACTATAGATTCGTATTGCGCGGCAACCGCTGCTGCAAACGCTGCACCCGCGCTTCCAGGCGCTCGTAGTCATCCCGCAGGCGATCCACCGCATCGAGAAACTGCTCCACCTGTTGGCGGGTAGGCACAATCGCTTGCTCATGTATCAGAAAATCGCGACTGGCCGTGACCAGACTGTCACTGGCGTATCGCCCCCAGTCGCGACCAGAGCGCAATGCCGTTCCCAAACGCTGCGCGGCTAAATCGCCGAAAATCTGAGCGACAGGCTCTTGCCAGTCCAGATCCAGACCCGCCAGTATCCCCTGCAATTGCCGGGCGAGCTGCACATCGCCATGCAAACCCAAAGCACTATGACTAACTTCTGTGCCATTGAGTAATTCCAGCAGGGTGCTCAGGTCAGCATGGATACTCAGATCAGGCGGATGTTCCGCCTGAGTGGTGATTCGGATGCCGGTGGCACTGAAATGCCAATACAAGGTTAAATCGTAACCCTGTGGCTGTAGCGCAATGACCCGCCCCGACAACTCAGCCAAACGCTCGCGGGTGATGGGATCAAGCCGCAGCGCGCCATTGATCAGAGCCTCTAAGCTAAATGCTAACCACTGTTGCGACCAGGACATGAGTTATAACCGATAACCGCGATGGGCCGCGACAATGCCTCCGCTGAGATTAAAATACTCACAGCGTTCCAAGCCTGCCTGTTGCAACATCGTCAACAAAGTGGCTTGATCCGGATGCATACGGATCGACTCAGCCAGATAGCGGTAACTTTCGGCATCATTGGCAATTAAACGTCCCATCAGAGGCAGTACATTAAACGAATACAGATCATAAACCGGCTGCAAGCCAGGCATAACCGGATGCGAGAATTCCAGTATAACCACCCGGCCACCGGGCTTTAATACCCGATACATCTCGGCTAAAGCGCGTTCTTTACGGGTGACATTACGCAAGCCAAACGCCATCGTCAGCACCGAGAAACTCCCATCGGGAAACGGCAATGACTCGGCATCCGCCAGCACATAGTGAATATTGCCGATCAAGCCCTGATCAACCAGTCGCTGACGACCATTATTAACCATACTGGCATTGATATCGGAAAGTATGACCTCACCGGTTTTTCCTACCCGGCGCACCAACAATTCGGTCAAATCACCGGTACCACCGGCCAGATCTAAGATCCGCTCACCCTGCCGTGCGCCCGTCAGTTGCACCGCAAACCGTTTCCACAGCCGATGCACACCGAACGACATCACATCGTTCATGACATCGTAGCGATTAGCTACTGAGTCAAAGACTTGCCGAACACGCTGTACCTTTTCCGTTGAATCAACCGTTTGATAACCGAAATGCGTGGTTTCCATAGTATGTGCTCAGGCTGGATAAAATGATGCGCCGCGATCATTACCGTCTTGACGGGTAATGCCGGCCTGTTGCAGACGCTGCAGATAATCCTGCCAGTTACGTTCTTGGTGCACACCGAGATGGTGTAAATAATCCCAAGTGTAGAGGCCAGTATGGTGACCGTCGTCAAACACCAGCTTAACGGCGTAGTGGCCGATTGGCTCAATAGCCTGGATGTTGACATCTTCTTTACCGTATTGCAGCACTTCTTGGCCAGGACCATGCCCCTGGACTTCTGCAGAGGGCGAGAACACCCGCAGGTACTCACAGGGCAAGCGGAACTGCTGCCCGTCGTTAAAAGTGATTTCCAGTAGGCGCGACACCTGGTGTAAACGAATATCGGTAGGTCTAACACTCATAGTGACTGTCCTTACAGAATATAGCGGCTGAGATCCTGATCTTCGACCAGCGCATTCAGATGGGCGTTGACATAATCCCGATCAATGGTGACCGCTTGCTCTGTCTGATCCGGTGCCTCATAGGACACGGTTTCCAGCAAACGTTCCATCACCGTATGTAGCCGCCGAGCGCCAATATTCTCAGTCTGTTCGTTAACCTGATAAGCAATTTCGGCGATCCGTTGCACGCCCTCTGCGGCAAAACTGAGTTGCAGGTTTTCAGTGCCCATCAATGCTTGATATTGTTCTGTTAATGAACAATCCGGTTCAGTCAGAATCCTGACAAAGTCTTCGATTAACAGCGCTTTCAGTTCAACTCGAATCGG
>SKOM01000168.1 GCA_007120095.1 Candidatus Competibacteraceae bacterium
TCGGACAAGGCATGAACGCCGCGATGCACATTGGCGTAATACTGCTGGTAACACCCGCTGATGGCGTCAATCACCGCTTGAGGCTTTTGCACCGAGGCGGCATTGTCCAAATAGACTAAGGGTTTACCATGAACTGTGCGCTGCAAAATCGGGAACTGGGCACGCACAGCGGCAACGTCCAGTGCGGTAGGGGGTAGCGTCATTGCAGCACTCATAACCGGCTCACTCATAGATTCGATGGGTAATAACGCTCGACCAGCAGCGCCTCCAAGCGTTGCCGCAGACCTAGCAAGTCCAAAGACTCCAGTTGCTCATTAGCAAAGGCAAACACCAGCATGGAATGCGCTTCAGCCTCGGAAATTCCTCGCGAGCGCAGATAAAACAGCGCATCGGGGTCGAGATAGCCAATGGTGGCGCCGTGGGCACATTTCACATCATCGGCCAGAATCTCCAAGCGTGGATTGGCATTGGCTAGGGCTTGGCGGGACAATAACAAATTACGGCAGGTTTGGCTGGCATCGGTTTTCTGCGCCTGTTCGACCACTTTAATCAAGCCGTCAAATACCGCCCGCGATTTGCCGTTGAGAATACTTTTAAACACCTGTCGACTGCTACCATGGGGCTTAGCATGTTCCATGCAGACATGATAATCAGCCAGTTGACCGTCTTCAACCAAGCTCAGGCCGTTGAACTCGCAATCAGCGCCTTCACCGTCCAGTCGGGCCATAATCTCCGTGCGGTTCAATCGTCCTCCAGCGCTGACTAAATGCGCGCTGAGCTGACTGTCGCGACCGAGATAACAGCGCAAACTCCCCAGATGCCACGCCTCAGCGGCCTCTTGCTGGAGTTTGTGATAGCGGCACACGGCGGCATCCGCCAACAGCACTTCGGTCTGTGGGCAAGTGAAGTAACGTCCCTGCCCTTGATGTTCTTCGATAATAGTGGCTTGGGCGCCTCGCTCTAACACAATGAGATTGCGCGGATAAGCCGCCACCGCTTGGCCATCGAGACAATGCACCAGTTCCAGCGGATGCTCCATCAGGATACCGGCCGCAATATGCACCACCACCCCATCGGTGAACAGCGCATCGTTCAAGGCGGAAAAAGGATAACCGACCACCACCGGTGCCTGACCCAAAGCGGCGGTGAGTACATCAGCCTGTTCGGTAGCCGCAGCACTCAGCGTAGTCACCGTCACTCCGTGCGGTAACGCGCTCAAATCATCCGATAAACTAGGGCTGTAATGGCCATTGACGAATACCAAGCGAATAGCATCGGCGCTGCTGCGGACCGGCAGTCGATCGGCGGCCAGTGGCACCGGCTGAGCCAGACGATACTGGTGGCCGGTGAAGGCGCTGATATCGGTAAACCGCCACGCCTCTTGACGGCGGTGCGGTAACCCTAAATCAGTAAAGCGCTGTACCCCAGACTGGCGCAGTGTCTGGATAAAGGCGGGTTCTTGCCGCCCTTGCAGCTTCTGGAATTCAGTCTGAAACGGTTGTTCAAGAATGTCTGCAAGCTCTGCCATGTTGACCTCCTTAAGCGTGCTGAGCCATGGCTGGCTCAGGGTTGTCCCGGAACAGGGCATAACCCTCGGCTTCCAGCGCTTTAGCCAACTCTTTATCGCCGGTGCGCACAATCCGCCCATCCATCATGACATGCACCACATCGGGCACAATGTAGTCAAGCAGGCGCTGGTAGTGGGTGATGACTAAAAAGCCCCGTTCCGGGCTGCGCATGGCATTGACCCCGTCCGCAACCGTTTTCAAAGCGTCGATATCCAGGCCGGAATCGGTTTCATCGAGCACCGCGAAGCGGGGTTCCAGCACCGACATCTGCAAAATTTCATTGCGTTTTTTCTCGCCACCGGAAAAACCTTCGTTCACCGGACGCTTGAGAAAGGCTTCATCCATTTGCACTCGGCGCATACGATCGGTGACTAACTCCCAGAATTCCATGGCATCCAGTTCGTCTTCACCACGCGCCTTACGCTGGGCATTCAAAGCGGCTTTGAGAAAATACAAATTGTTCACCCCGGGGATTTCCACCGGATACTGAAAGGCCAAAAACAGTCCCATGCGGGCGCGGTCTTCAGGATCCAGATCCAGCAGATCTTCGCCCAGGAACTGAACACTGCCGGCACTGACTTCGTAGTCATCACGCCCGGCAATGATGCTGGCTAGGGTGCTTTTGCCCGACCCATTCGGCCCCATAATGGCGTGCACTTCGCCAGGGCGGATGTCCAGGTCGATGCCTTTGAGAATCTCGGTGTCTTCCACGCTGACGTGTAAATTTTCAATTTTTAACATGGTTCATCTAACCCTTGAATCAATTAACCTACGGAGCCTTCGAGTTTGATCTCCAGCAATTTTTGTGCCTCAACCGCAAATTCCATCGGCAACTCGCGGAATACTTCTTTACAGAAGCCGTTAACAATCAGATTAATCGCGTCTTCACTGCCGATACCGCGGCTTTGGCAGTAGAAAATTTGATCATCGCTGACCTTGGAGGTACTGGCCTCATGTTCGATTTGCGCTGTCGGATGTTGCACCTCAATGTAGGGAAAGGTATGCGCCCCACATTGATCCCCCATCAGCAGCGAGTCGCATTGGGTGTAATTACGGGCGTTACTGGCTGTCGGCAGCACTTTGACCAGACCGCGATAGACATTCTGCCCATGACCGGCGGAAATCCCTTTGGAGATAATGGTCGAGCGGGTATTTTTGCCCATGTGGATCATCTTCGTACCCGTGTCGGCCTGCTGGCGATCCCGGGTAATGGCGACGGAATAGAACTCACCGACTGAGTTGTCACCACGCAGAATACAACTGGGATATTTCCAGGTAATCGCTGAGCCGGTTTCGACCTGCGTCCAGGAAATCTTGGAATTACGCCCTTTGCACAAGCCGCGCTTGGTGACAAAGTTATAAATACCGCCCTTGCCTTCCGCATCGCCGGGATACCAGTTCTGCACCGTCGAGTATTTGATCTCGGCATCATCCAAAGCGATCAGCTCGACCACGGCGGCATGGAGTTGGTTTTCGTCGCGCTGCGGCGCGGTACACCCTTCCAGATAGCTGACATAGCTCCCCGGTTCGGCGACGATCAGCGTGCGCTCAAACTGGCCGGTATTAGCCGCATTAATCCGGAAATAGGTGGACAGCTCCATGGGGCAACGCACCCCTTTGGGGATGTAGCAAAACGAACCATCAGTGAACACGGCCGAGTTCAATGCGGCAAAATAATTATCACCTTGGGGAACCACGGTACCGAGGTACTGACGCACCAATTCAGGATGCTCGTGCACCGCTTCGGAGAATGAGCAGAAAATAATTCCCTTTTCGGCCAGTTTACCCTTAAAGCTGGTTGCCACAGAAACGCTGTCAAACACTGCATCGACCGCCACATTGCCGCGAACCCCGGCCAGCACTTCTTGCTCGGCTAGCGGGATGCCGAGTTTTTCATAGGTGCGCAGGATTTCCGGATCAATTTCGTCCAGACTTTTAGGCCGATCTGCATCCGATTTCGGTGCGGAATAATAGGAAATGGCCTGATAGTCAATCGGAGTAATGTCCAGCCGAGCCCAGTCTGGTTCGCGCATCGTTAACCAGTGACGGTACGCCTGCAAACGCCACTCCAGTAGCCACTCTGGCTCTTGCTTTTTCGAAGAAATCAGACGAATAACGTCTTCATTCAGGCCAGGTGGAACCGTATCTTGCTCGATATCAGTGATAAACCCAAACTGATAGCCTTTTTCAGCAAATTCTTCGAGTGTTGCAGTATGTTCAGACATGGTTTTGTCACTACCTCCGGGTCGGATCGGGCTGCACTGAGGAGTGCTCACCTAACAGCGCAGACAGGGGATTAATGGTAACGGGTGAGTCAGCACCACGTAACGATGATGGCCACTGACTCATTTGTTTGAGACTGATGGCGCCCAAGGTGCTGCGAATGATTTCATTGATGCGATTCCAATGGCTGTTTACTTGACAATGCTCAAGAAACACACAGCCTGAAGGTTCAGCACTGCTGCACTCGGTGATGGCAATCGGGCCTTCCAGGGCCTCAACGACTTCGGCTACAGTAATCTCGGCGGGATGGCGAGCCAAGGCATAGCCTCCGTGAGCGCCGCGCTGGGAGATTAATAATCCGGCCTGCGCCAGTGCTTTGAGAGTTTTGCCGACCATCGGTACCGGCAAGCGGCAGCGCCGCGCCAGCAAAGCAGCACTGAGCGATGCCTCGTCAGCTTGCGCCAATGCACTCATTAAAATAATGCCATAATCGGTTTCTCGGGTGATTCTAAGCATGATGTACAGCGTTCAATTAATCAGTACTAGTTTGGTGCTATATAAACATAGAAAAGTTCCTGAGGCAATGGGCACGCAGGCAAAAAGTGCCGACTGGAACCATTCAGCGCCCTGAACAGTCACAAGTACACTGGCAGCCCTCGATATTGCGCCTGCCTTATCATGACAGGTACACTGAATTCAGTGTTTGAATTGGAGCGGTAAAAATGACCCTTTTTCCTAGCGTATACCCCATAGAGACGGAAAATCGCAAACAGTGGCTGCACATGCAGATGCTAACCGGTGCGACGGTGCTGGCCTTAAGTTTCGGTATCATGAATACCGCATCGCATTTGCAAAATGCCGATGACTTGTCATTCAACACCATAGAGTTACCCAGCCTCAGCCATATTATGGAATGGCGACCCCAAGGTCCACCGCCGTGGATGGACTGGGATCAGTTCAATGCTGACGAAACCGAACCAGCAGCGCACAATACGGCGGGGGATCGCGAGGTACGCGGGCGTGAAGCGACCCGCACCCGCA
>SKOM01000054.1 GCA_007120095.1 Candidatus Competibacteraceae bacterium
CCCAGAAAGGGCAGGGGGGCGGCTTCAACGCCCGAGCAGCACATAAATCGCTCCGGTGCCGCCGTCCATCGGTCGTGCCGAACAGAAGGCGAGAATATCGTCACGTTGGCGCAGCCAGGTATTGACCTTGGTTTTAATCACCGGGCCTTTATGGCGGGAGCGCAATCCCTTGCCATGAATAATGCGCACACAGGTCATGTGTTCACGTTTGGCTTCGTGCAAAAAGTGCAGCAGTGCCTGGCGGGCGGTAGCGACGTTCATACCGTGTAAATCCAGCACCGCGCTCACCCGATACTGACCGCGGCGCAGTTTACGCAGTACATTATTTTGCACCCCGTCACGGCGGTAATAGAGTTCTTCTCCCGTATCGAGCTCATCGGGTTCTACCGGCCAGCTCAGCAGTTCGTCGATCACTTGGAGTTCGTCGTTGTGGCTGAGACGCGGTTCGGGTCGTGGGCGTTGGCGGTGTTCAATCCGATCATGGGGTACCGGGCGCACCGGCCCCACGGTCTCGCGGAACAGAATCCGGTCTTCGGGGGAAAGCTTTGCGTGTTTGTTCATGGGAACCGGTTGCCATTAGTGGGCTTTGCGGAAATAATAGCTTAATCAGCTCGGACTATCATGCCTGCGGGTTCGACCCGCAGCGCTGATCAGGGTTGCGTAGTATCTACCAAATACGGGGCATAATGATTATTTTGGTCAGTAATGATGATGGTTATCAAGCCTCCGGTATCCGCCATTTAGCGGCAGCCTTAGGTACGGTTGCCCGAGTCATCGTCGTCGCGCCGGATCGTGACCGCAGTGGGGCGAGCAATTCGCTGAATTTGCGTCGCCCGTTATACGTCACTCGTCATGAGAACGGGTTTTACAGCGTTGAAGCCGGCACCCCCACCGACTGCGTGCATTTGGCGATTACCGGTTTATTGGAAGAAGAGCCGGATATGGTGGTTTCCGGAATCAATGCGGGTGCCAATATGGGCGACGATGTGATTTACTCAGGCACTGTCGCGGCGGCGATGGAGGGGCGATTTTTGGGTTTGCCCGCGATCGCCGTGTCGATGGCGGGGGCCAATCCGCACAATTACGCGACAGCCGCGCAAGTAGCGCGCCATCTAGTGACCTATTTAGGCGAAAAACCTTTACCACCGGATACGATTTTGAATGTCAATGTCCCCGATCTGCCTTGGGATGAACTGGTCGGCTTTAAGGTCACCCGACTGGGTAATCGGCATCGTTCCGAACCCTCAATCCGCGCGGCTGATCCGCGCAATCGGCCGATTTACTGGATCGGCCCGGCCGGGCCGGAACAGGATGCCGGACCAGGAACCGATTTCCACGCCGTGCGTACCGGCTATGTCTCGGTGACGCCGCTAACTGTTGATTTAACCCGGCACAGTGCTTTAGATCCGCTGTCCGAGTGGCTGGATGGCTTATTATGAATTTTTCCGGTTTAGGTATGACCTCGCCGCGGGCGCGTCAGCGTCTGGTCAAGCGTTTGCAGCAAATGGGCGTGAGTGACCCACGGGTGTTGGAGGTCATGCGCGATACCCCGCGTCATCTGTTCCTCGATGAAGCCCTGGCCAGCCGGGCCTATGAAGACACCGCTTTGCCGATCGGTTCGGGGCAAACTCTGTCGCAACCGTTTGTCGTTGCCCGTATGACGGAAGTCCTGCTGCTGGACGGCGTACCCGACAAGGTGCTGGAAATCGGTACCGGTTCAGGTTATCAAACGGCGGTGCTTGCTCAATTGGTGCCGCACGTCTACTCCGTTGAGCGCATCAGCCGTCTGTTGGATCAGGCCCGTGAGCGGTTGCGGGAGTTAGGGCTGCACAATGTGCGCCTGAAATACGCCGACGGTCATGAAGGCTGGCCGCGCTATGCACCGTTCGACGCGATTATCGTCACAGCCGCCGCTGCCCAAATCCCGCCTGAATTATTACAGCAACTGGCCGTCGGAGGGCGTTTGGTGGCCCCGGTGGGGCCGGCTTATTCCCAGCAGCTGGAGGTGTACGAGCGTCGCACCAGCGGCATTAAGCACTATTCACTGGGTGGGGTGAGTTTTGTCCCCTTGCTGGAAGGGCTGGATTAATGGCACCGTTTGCCCTGCTGTATGGACGGGTGATGACGTGGTCGCGCCACCGTCACGCGCCCTATTATCTGGGGGTATTGAGCTTCGCCGAGTCCTCGTTTTTTCCTATTCCCCCTGATGTCATGCTGGCGCCGATGGCCTTGGCGCGTCCACAACAAGCCTGGTTTCTGGCGCTGCTGACCACCGTGACTTCGGTATTGGGTGGCGTACTGGGCTACTTGATCGGTCTGTTTTTGCTGGAACTGGTCGAGCCTGTGCTGCACCGACTGGACTATTGGGACGGCTATTTACAGGCGGTGGAATGGTTCGCGGTCTGGGGCTTCTGGGCAGTGTTTTTAGCCGGTTTCTCGCCGATACCGTATAAGGTGTTTACCATTGGTGCCGGTGCAGTAGCTATGGCGCTGCCCCTGTTTGTGCTCGCTTCGTTGATCGGGCGTGGAACGCGGTTTTTCCTGGTCGCGGGGCTGATGCGCTGGGGCGGAGTGCGAATGGAAGCTCTGCTGTACCTCTATGTTGAGCGTTTGGGCTGGGCGACGGTTATCCTGGCCGTTATGCTGTATTTCTGGATTAACTTATGATGAAGCGACTGCTGCTATTAGTGTTGGTGTTTGCTGCGCTGACCGCGTGTGGTACATGGACGGGAAGCGAGGATACCAGTGCAGCGCGGCCTGCTGTTCATACTGTCGAACGCGGCGAGAATCTATTTCGCATTGCCTGGCGTTATGGGCTGGATTATCGCGACATAGCGAGGTGGAACCAACTGGAGTCGCCCGATTTAATTTTAGCCGGTCAGCGCTTGCGTCTACACCCGCCGGGCACCTCGCACCGACAGATTCAACTGGCCAGCCGTGCGACGCCAGCATCGAGACCAGCGGTCAATTCCACAGCCGCCCCCTCAGCGACCCCGGCACGCACCGTCAGACCGGGCAGCGGCTCGGGAGGTTGGGATTGGCCGACTGAAGGCCAGGTTATCAGCCGGTTTAATCCTAATCAACCCGGCAGTAAAGGCATACGAATCAGTGCTGCACCCAGCCAGACTGTGCGTGCTGCATCGGCCGGCGAAGTCGTTTATCGCGGTTCAGGCTTACGGGGCTACGGTCGCTTGCTGGTGGTGAAGCATTCTGGCAGTACGTTAAGCGCTTATGGGCATCTGGGGCGTATTTTTGTGTCTGAGGGTGATCGGGTTGCCAAGGGTCAGGCTATTGCTGAGCTGTCGGAAACCGGACCGCCTTCGATACTGCATTTTGAAATCCGTGAGAATGGTAATCCGGTTGATCCCATGCTTTATTTATCGGGCTGAAACCCCCGTGTCGTCAGACCCGACAATAATAATCTGAACGAATAATTGATAAGAAACCCTGCATCCGCACGTTCAATCGAAAACAGTTCACAGGTAACAGATTATCGGGGGATGATAATGATGAAGCGAATCAAGTCGTCGGAGGAGGCGTATTCAGAGCACAGTACGGGGGGAGGCGATGAGCCTGATGATGCTGATGCGCAGTGGCCGGTGTCAAGCCATGACGATCTTGACGCCACGCGCATGTATTTGCGTCAGATCGGACGTAAGCCCCTGCTGACTCCTGCACAGGAAATTCACTATGCTCGCCTCGCCCAGAGCGGGGATACGCAGGCACGCAACCATATGGTGGAGAGCAATTTGCGCTTAGTCGTCAAAATTGCCCGCCGCTATACCAACCGTGGCTTGACGTTGCTCGATCTGATCGAGGAGGGTAATTTGGGTTTGATTCATGCGGTGGGTAAATTTGATCCCGAACGGGGTTTTCGCTTTTCCACTTACGCCACATGGTGGATTCGTCAGACCATCGAGCGAGCCATTTTGAACCAGGTTCGCACCATCCGTCTGCCCATACATGTTTCCAAGGATATCAATCTGCTTTCCCGCACATTCCGCCAGTTAGCCCAGCATATGGATCGCGAACCGTCCGTTGAAGATGTCGCTCAGGCTTTGGGACGCGACGGTGAAGAGATCAAACGGATCATGGCGATGAATGAGCGTGTCGCATCGGTGGATACCCCGATGAGTAAGGGCGAAAATCGTTCGTTGTTAGACACGGTTGTCGATGGGCAAGATTTAGGGCCTTTACAACTGCTGCAACAGCGGGATTTACAGCAAAGGCTTGATCTGTGGCTCAGTCAGCTTACCGAAAAGCAGCGTGTTGTCGTGACTCGGCGTTTCGGACTGGATGGTCAGGAACGGGCCACCTTGGAAGAGCTGGGTGCAGAAATTGGCTTAACCCGAGAGCGGATCCGTCAGATACAACTCACTGCCCTGCGCCGTATGCGCCGGATTCTGGAAGGCGAGGGGGTGAGTACCAGCGAGTGATCGTGCGGTATTATCGCCACAGCATGGCATGCCAGTGTTTTTTCCCCCGGCGCAGTAACAAGGTATCGCCGTGCAGCAAATCGTCGCTGGTGATCTGGCAGTCGGGCGTAATCCGCTCACCGTTAACCGTTATAGCCCCATTGCTGAGAAACTCGCGGGCCTCGCGCCGCGATTGGGCCAGCGGTGTGCGTGTCAGTAAATCGACGATATCCATACCGGCGGCAAGTTGGTCGCGGCGGTGCTCGCTGTGGGGGATGTCGGCGAAGACCTCACGCAGGGTCTGCTCGTCCAAAGTCCGTGGGTCATTGCGGCCAAACAGGGTGCTGGCGGCCTGCTCAGCCCCGCTGCGAGCGCTTTCCCCATGCACCAGGTCGGTCAGATGTTGCGCCA
>SKOM01000069.1 GCA_007120095.1 Candidatus Competibacteraceae bacterium
CCACTTGCGATGTTCTCTGTCACCCTGCCGTTAAACTGCTTTTAGCAGCTCTTAAACCTGCTCATCCTGAGCAGATGTGAAAACTTTTAATCGAGAATTAAAGAACAGTTGCTAGCTCCTCATTACGATTCATTCACCAGTCGGCTGGCTTGATAATCCGCCAACGCCGCGCGAGCCGCAGAAACCGCCAGCACGGCACAATGCAGTTTAGCCGGTGGCAGCGTGAGCGCCTGACTAATCAATGAGTCACGCAACTCGCTGACCTGCGCTGTCGTATGCCCCGGCAACCAGGCGCAGACCCAAGATGCCGCAGCAATCGTCGCGCCGCAACCATAAGCCCGGAAACCGGCATCCAGGACACGATGGGTCACCCCATCAATCTGGATAGACAGCTCAATCACGCCACCGTGCCGTGCTTCCCCCACCCTGGCGGCACCCCGATCCGGCGTACCCACAGGCAGCATGCCCACCCGGCAGGGATGGCGAAAATGCTGATAGAGTATATCACTGTAGCGCATCTTCAATCCTTGCGGATAAAGTCATCTTTAGATGTAGAGTCAACCACTGATGTTCTCAACTGTGGTCGCTGCACCGAACTCAACACACCACGCAATATATTGATTTCAGATTGACTGGGCTGGGCGCGATTGAACACATTGCGCAGCCGACGCATCAAATGCCTAGGATTATCAGGATCGAGAAAACCGGTCTGCAACAATACCGTTTGCAGGTGTTGATAAAAGTTCTCCACCTGTTCAGCAGGTGCGGGCAGAGCCGTTTTTAACGGCGGCAAGGCTGGCTGACCCACCAACGCCTGCTGGCGCAGTTCATAGCTCAATATTTGCACCGCAGCGGCTAGATTCAACGAACTGAACCGAGGGTTGGCCGGAATTTGTACCGTATAATGGCAGCGGTCGAGTTCATCATTACTCAACCCGGAGCTTTCCCGCCCGAACACCAAAGCCACCGGCGCCTGGCTGGCAGTCGCCAGCAACACTTGCGCCGCCCGACGCGGCTCCAGCTCCGGGCAACTTAAACCGCGTGGCCGCGCCGATGTGCCGACCACTAATACGCAGTCCTGCAAAGCCTGATCCAGCGTGTCCACTACTCGCGCCCGGTAGAGAATATCATCAGCACCTGAGGCGCGTGCCGTGGCTTCGACACCCGGGTAATTCTGGGGCGCGACCAGTATCAGTTCACTTAGCCCCATGGTTTTCATCGCCCGAGCGCTCGCCCCGATATTGCCCGGATGCGTGGTGGCGACCAACACAATCCGAATGGCATCCAGACCGATTAACGGCTGACTGGAGTCTGTTATGATGGTAGATTGATTTTCACCGACACCCACATTATGCACCCTGTATTAAATATCGCCCGCCGCACCGCCATCAGCGCTGGCAAAATCATTTTACGCTATTATGAAAACCTCGACCGGATCACCATCAATAGCAAGCGTGCTAATGATTTGGTCAGCGATGTTGATTTACAAGTCGAGCAGGAAATTGTCCAAAGCCTGCGCCGCAGCTACCCGGAACACGCCATCCTCAGCGAGGAAAGCGGTACCCTGGCTGGTGATGCCGAGCATCAGTGGTTGATTGATCCTCTGGACGGCACCACCAATTATCTCCACGGTCTGCCGTTTTTCTGCATCTCCATGGCCTATCTATACCGCCAGCGTTTGGAGATCGGACTGGTTTACGATCCCCTGCGCGAAGAGTTCTTCACCGCCAGCCGGGGTCAGGGCGCTCAGCTCAATGGGCGTCGCATGCGGGTCACTGCACACAGCCAGCTCAATGGGGCGCTGGTATCAACCGGCATGCCGCCGTGGATTAGCGGTCAGCAACACAGCATCATGGCCATGATTAGCGATGTGGTGCAGCAGGGCGGTATATTGCGGCGTAATGGTGCAGCCGCGCTGGATTTGTCTTATGTGGCCGCCGGGCGCCTGGACGGGTTTTGGGAAACGCATCTCAACCCTTGGGATGTGGCTGCCGGTACCCTGCTGGTACAGGAAGCCGGCGGTTTGGTCGGCGATTATCAAGGTGGGCATGGCCATCTGTACCAAGGACAAATCGTCGCGGCTAATCCCAAATTATTCAAGATACTGTTGCAGACATTAAGACCGCATGTATGAGAATCTGCGGCAATGGAGCCTGAAAGAAGGCGATTTCATCTTTCACATCCATGGCTTGTTCGTGCGGAATAGCGATGGCGAACGCCTGCGAAAGGGCAGTAACCTGATCGACATAGCGTTTCTTGCCATCTTCCAGTCCGAGGATATGCTCTTCGGCGGCCAGGATCAGGGACAGTTTTTTGGAAGTCTCGGCCTCGAAGTAATCCTCGTAAGGGAAACCGTGATACATGCCAGCCACCACTTCGATCTTTTCCAACATCAACGCGATAGCCTGCTCCTGGGCCAGCATGGGATCGCCCTTGCCACCGGCATCGGCATAGAACGACAGCGCCTGAAAGTTTCGATGGCGGATTCGGTGATTTTAGTCGCCATAACCCGTTCGCATCTCAAGTTCAGGCCAATCAACAATTCTGAGATGGGAGCCGGTGAAGGAGTTCAGCCGTTTGTCCGCAGTCCAGAACTCATCGCATCCTGCTTCGATGGCGGCAGCGATATGCAGGGCATCCGGGGTTTTGATCGAACGATGAAGGCGCAACTGGGTTGCTCTTTCAAAAACGGCTCGATCAAGAGCAATCATGGCATGGCAGGCATCGAAAAAAGCATCGAACCGTTTCAACGCGGCTTGATTCCCTTCCCGCAAGGGCATGATACGCGCTTCCATCCTGACTAATTCGCTGGCATAAACAGTGTGCTTAGGGATCTGCTGTTTTAGGACGGTGCGCTGCCCGAAATCACCTTCAATCAGACCGATGACCATGCAGCTATCTAAATAGATCCGGCTCATGTCAATCCGCCCAACTTTCGCGTTCCTGCCGAATGAAGGCTTGAATCTTTTCTTTACTCAACCCTTCTCCATCCGGCTCTGGCAAGCTGTCAAGCAGCGCGGCCATCCTGTCCTGTTGGGGGGATGGTTCGATTATTTCATAAATAATGGCTACTTTGATCTTTCCCGTTGGAATCTCATCAGGGAGACGAATTTTGAGTTCATGGTTGCTTGGGTTTTCCGTTTCGATTTCATAGTAGGCACGCATAGTAGTAGTCTCCTATAGAGCAACCCGCACTTCGCCGCTCATGAGTTTGGGGAGAAGGGTGTCGCGCAGTTTTTCGAATGTGTGTGTACCTGGCGGTTATTCTCCCAGCATTTTTCATAAATTGACTGTATATAAGCTAGATACTGTCGTCACAAGATTGTGTTATCCTTTGTAGATAAAATCATCTACTAATGAATACAAATTTTTAGATCGAGGTTTGCTTGGCTAACGCTTTTATTCAGCGGTACCCTTGTAGCGCAGCGAAAAGGGCATCCGGTGGAGAATCTCATGGCCCGGAACTAACTGCAACAACTGGTTAGGCATTCCTCAATCCCATGCACCACAGGGAGCCGTCGGCAGTTTGCCCGCTAAACTCCGCTGCCAATCGGTAGCAATTTCCCGGGAGCTGAATGTCCCACGTAAATTTCCGCTAGGAATTGGCACCCATATTGTCGCCCGCGAAAACTCACGATTACCAACAAGAATGCGGATCGTTTTGCCGAGGCTTGCTTCCGTAAATGCCTCCAAACTTGTAGTGCCAACCTCTGTTAACTTGACGAATACTGGCCAGCCAAAATCGGTGTTATCGCCAACTTCAGATTTGTCCACGTAGGACGAACACAAATAAAACTCCGGCTCAGCCTCGGCCAATACAATGGCAGGAATGGCGAGGAACAAAACAGCGACCCATCTCATCATGACTATTGCCTAACGTCCCGGTTAACCAGCGCGGCGGTTAGCTGCGTCCGAGTTGAACCGGGTGTTAGGCGACATCGACGTACTCGACATGACTGCTTGGGGTAGGAATGGGCTCGCCGTTCTCTCTCATGCCATCAAGATGAAACTCGATAGCTTCCCGAATGTGCTGTTCAACCCCTTCGATTGTTGCACCGGTAGCAATACAGCCGGGCAAATCCGGGACATAAGCTGAGTAGTTGTTTTCTGCCTTTTCAATGACGATTGCGTATTTCATAATGGCACCTATTTCCAGCCAGCCTGCTTGCTTGTAAATGCTGTTCATGGTTCCGATAGCTAGATTGTCGCCGGGTTTTCCCGGCACCGTCACCCGCCCGGATTTCGAGGAGGGAGGGCGGGCTAAACACCCGTCTTTACCCGATTAGGCACCTTTGCGACAAACCAACACTTGACCGCTTTTGTTAGCAAGCCGGTATTTGATTCGGTTTTCTTCGTCGGTTTCAAACACGACCTCCTTTCCCTCAGCGATTCTCTCGGCGAGCCGGTCTGGATTTGACCAACGGAATTCTTTACAACCTTTCGATTCGTACTGTAATTTCAGATCGGAAGATTCCCACCAGTTTGTATTTACGATTTTTTCTTGTTCCGCCCATTTCTGCTTTTCTTTCCACTTGTCTCGGAAATAGCCGATGGCAGCGATGCCACCGAGTACTGTAGCAATACCGAGTATCCAGGCAATGACGGTGCTCATGTTTTTTGGTGCCTAACTATTGATTATCAATAAAATCTGCCTGATAAGTTGATATAGCCATTTACTTTGATTCACGGACATCAATGCTTGGCAAAGTATACGCTCATAGGACGCCCATCTCTCATCCGTTGCCGGTAGTGGGCCTAGCGTCATTCCGCCAGGGATGGGCGGAATGACGAGGTTGATTATGAGGGGGTGTTCTTAAAGAACGTTGAGGTTCGTCGCCTCATGCGGTTCAAGCATTATTCGCGGCATACCGAACGGGCATAGTCCGAGTGGATCAAGCCGCCGATGGGCCTGATCCATGAGGTATCACTCGCAAATAGGTTGAGATGCAGTAAGGATAACAGTGTCTTGTGACGACAGTATCTAAGGAGTATCGTCAACTTCCTGTTTAGGCTTGGGCGGAATCATGTCTTCGCGCTTCAGGCCTAACCATACCGCACCGGCACCGGCGACATAAATGGATGAATACGTCCCTACCAGTACGCCAATCATCAGCGCCAGGGCGAAATTATTCATCACCGGCCCGCCCAAAAGCAGCAAGGCCAGCACCGCCAGCAAAGTGGTGCCACTGGTCACGACGGTACGACTGAGGGTTTGATTCACCGAGGCATTAACGATGTCCAAAATCGTGCCCTTACGCATACGTCGGAAATTTTCCCGGATCCGATCCAGCACCACCACACTATCGTTCACCGAATAACCGATGACCGCCAGTATGGCTGCCAGTACACTTAAATCGAATTCAATCTGAAACAACGAAAACAAACCGATCACAATCAAGGCGTCATGGCTTAAAGCCATGATCGTCCCCAGTGCTAAACGCCATTCAAAACGCAGGGTGACATAAATCATAATACCGATCAGGGCGTATAACATCGCCAGTCCGCCCTGTTCGACCAGTTCTTGGCCCACCTGCGGGCCGACAAATTCAACCCGGCGCATTTCCACATCGGGGTTATCGCCCCGCAAAGCGGCCAATACTTGGCCGCTGAGATCAGCAGAATCCAACTCGCCACGGGGTGGGATGCGGATCAATACTTCGCGGGAAGTACCAAAGTGTTGGGCCTGGGCATCATCAAAACCGGCAGCGGCTAAAGTCGCACGCACCTCGGGAATCGCCACCGATTCCGGATAGCCGACTTCCACCATGGTACCGCCGGTGAAGTCCAGCCCCCAGCTCATACCGCGTACAACGAACAACGCGATCGCCAGCAGCACTAAAGTCCCAGAGATGATCAGCGCCACACGCCCATGACGCATAAAATCAATACGGGTGTCTCGAATCAGTTCACGCATGATCAATCCTTAAATAGGCAATGTCTGCAAGCGACGGCGACCACCGTAGCTAAGGTTAACCAGTCCACGGGTGACCATCAGCGCCGAGAACATCGAGGTCACGATACCAATCGACAGGGTCACGGCAAAACCCTTAATCGGGCCGGTACCGAAACCGAACAGAACTATGGCCGCAATCAGCGTGGTGACATTGGCATCCAAAATGGTGCTAAATGCCTTGCTAAAACCGGTATTAATCGCTGCCTGCGGTGAATTACCGAATTTTAACTCTTCACGTATGCGCTCGAAAATCAGCACATTGGCATCGACAGCCATACCGATAGTGAGAATAATGCCGGCAATTCCCGGCAGGGTCAGTGTGGCTTGCAACATCGATAAAGCAGCAATAATCAAGACCATATTGCCAATCAAAGCGACATCGGACACCAGACCAAACATCCGGTAATACAGCCCCATGAAAATAATCACCAAGGCGAAAGCAATTAAAGCCGCCTGAAATCCTTGGTTAATATTATCCTGACCGGCGCTGGGACCAACGGTGCGTTCTTCAATGATGGTAATCGGTGCCGCCAGCGCCCCGGCGCGCAACAACAGCGCCAAATCACGCGCTTCTTGAGAACTCCCCAGCCCTGTGATCATAAATCGGCGGCTGAGTCGATCGCGGATGGTGGCGACATTAATCACTTCTTCGGTGGTGAAACTTTCCCGTACCATTTCGCCATCGACTTCGCGGATTTCGGTTTGGGTTTCGATGAACACCACCGCCAGCAGCCGTCCGATATTGGCTCCGGTCACGTCTTCAAAGCGCCGCGATCCCGTACCGTCAAGGGTGATAAATACCGCTGGCTGACCCGACTGTGAATCGATACCCGAGGAGGCATCGGTAATCGAATCCCCCGTGATAATAATCTGCCGCTGCAGCAACCACGGTTGGCCTTCGCGGTTGAAAAACAGCAGTGAGTTGAGCGG
Organism: Candidatus Competibacteraceae bacterium; assembly: GCA_007120095.1. Classification (GTDB taxonomy): domain Bacteria; phylum Pseudomonadota; class Gammaproteobacteria; order Competibacterales; family Competibacteraceae; genus SKOM01. Next base: position 6,884 of record SKOM01000069.1, read on the forward strand.
TGTGCGTCCGGTTTGCGCAGCTTGAAACGGGTCATTGTCTTCGTCAACCAGGCGAAATTCCAGGGTTGCGGTGGCACCTAAAATCTCTTTAGCGCGGGTGGTGTCCTGCACCCCCGGCAGTTGCACCACGATCCGATCCGAGCCTTGCTGTTGGATAATCGGCTCAGCCACCCCTAACTCGTTAACCCGGTTACGCAGCGTGGTGATATTCTGCTGGAGCGCAAAACGACGGCGTTCGGCAATATCCTCATCACGCATGTTCAACAGCAGGGTCTGACCTTGATTGCCGATGTCCACTTCCAATTCGGACAGATGGCGATCAATCAGGCCCCGCACAGCATCGAGATCACCTGCATCGCGCAGCCCGACACGCACCCCACCGGAGTCGGGACGTTCCAGCACGGTGGTACGAATTCGCGCATCCCGCAGCAAGCCGCGCAGGGTCTCGACATAAGCCTCCTCGGACTGGCGCACTACGGCGGCCATATCGACTTCCATCAGAAAATGCACCCCACCGCGCAAATCCAGCCCTAGATACATGGGGGCTAAACCGAGGCGCTGCATTATCGTCGGTGTCGCGGGTGCCAGATTGAGCGCTACCGTGTAATCTCGGCCAAGGTAAGCACGCAGCGTGTCGGCAGCCCGCAACTGTAAATCGGTATCGGCAAAGCGCAACAGCAACTGTTGATTTTCAAGCACAGCAGTGTCCGGTGCGATCTCGGCACGGCTGAGCCGATCCATTACCCGCGAGTAAACCGCTTGGTCAAGGGTGACCGTGGCACGCGCTGGTGAAATTTGCACAGCAGGATCTTCACCAAAAAGATTGGGCAGGGCGTAAATCAATCCCGTCACCAGTACCAAACCGATGATGAGATATTTCCACCAGGCGTACTGATTCAGCATGATAAGAACTTCCGAGGCAGGATAAAAATATTAAAGCTCGCCTTTGACCGTGCCTTTAGGCATCAAGGTCGCCACCGCTTGTTTTTGCACGCGGACTTGCAGGTTATCGGCAATTTCCAACATGATGAAATTGTCACCCACCTCAGTGATGCGCCCTAACACACCGCCGCCGGTGACCACTTCATCGCCTTTTTTCAGAGCTTCAACCATATTGCGGTGTTCTTTAGCCCGTTTGGTCTGTGGCCGAATCAACAGAAAGTAAAAGGCGACAATCAGCAGGATAGGAAACAGCAGCCCGACTAAGCCACCGCCTGTCGGCTCGCCTTGAGCCCAAGCATCGGAAATAAAAAAATTCATAATAATGGATTTCCTGATTGGTTAAAGAGTAACCGGTCAATTATACACAGACAGACTTTAAACACTAAAGGGGGTTCCAAGATGACCGAATCTACGCCTGAACAAAGCCCGTCAGAACACTGACGGTGTTAATCCCAATGGCATCGACGGCATAGCCGCCTTCCATAATCATTAATGTGGGTAAACCCAGACGCGCTAAGCGCTGGCCCAGACGCGGGTAATCTTCACGGTCCAGCAGGAACCGCGAGATCGGATCACCCTTATAGGTATCCACACCCAGCGAGACTACCAAGGCATCGGGAGCATAAGCCGTAATGCGCTGACAGGCCGACTCCAAGGCGGCAAACCAGGTGGCTGCATCGGTTCCCCAGGGCAATGGGTAATTGGCATTAAAGCCCTCACCCTGCCCCACCCCGGTTTCGTCCGCATAACCGAGAAAATAGGGAAACTCCTGGCGCGGATCACCGTGTAACGAGAGCACTAACACATCATCACGGGCATAAAAAATCGCCTGGGTGCCATTGGCATGGTGGTAGTCGATATCCAGCACGGCCACCCGTGCCGCCCCTTGATCGAGAAAGGCTTGAGCCGCGATGGCCGCATTATTGAGAAAACAATAGCCCCCATAATAATCGGCAGCCGCATGATGGCCAGGCGGCCGACATAAAGCAAAAGCCGCCCGTTCCCCTGCGGCAATACACTGCTGTCCGGTGAGCGCTACATAAGCGGAGTGGGTTACGGCTTGCCAGGTTCCGGGAGTAATGGGCGAGCCCGCATCAAAGGAGAAATACGACAGCTTGCCGTCAATGGCCTCAGGTTCGATATCGCTGCGCATACCCCGAATCGGCCAGTTCAGCGGTAAAGCATGATGGGTGCTGCCGTGTTCCTCAACCCAGGCGTCCCATGCCGACTGTAAAAATCTCAGATAACCTGGTGCGTGAACTCTGGCGAGAGGCGCAATGTCGAAATCGTCCGGCTCCAACACCGGCCCGAGCCGGCTGGCGCGAATCTGCGCGATAATGAGATCGGCGCGCTCGGGTTTTTCGAAACAAGGCAGTAACTGACCGTCCATCAGCTCAACATTACCATGCTGTAAACGGTGTTTATCCGTATATATGGTTTTCATTGGGGTATGCCAGAACCCACCCAGCTCAGGCGAAATAAATCGAGGCGACGGTCTTTGAGATTGGTCACCGAACCTTCGTTACGCAGGATTTTAAGCTGTTCGAGGTTGAGATCCGAGAACATCATCATTTCGGTATTTGGGGTGGTTTCCGAGAGCACCGCATCGTGGGGAAAAGCAAAATCAGACGGCGAAAACACGGCGGATTGCGCATATTGCACATCGAGGTTGTCAATCGACGGCAGGTTGCCGACACTGCCACAAATGACCACATAACATTCGTTTTCAATGGCCCGAGCCTGAGCGCAATGATGCACTCGCAGAAATCCGTTTTTGGTGTCAGTCCAAAAAGGTACAAACAGGATTTCCATGCCGCGGGCGGCCAGCAAACGCGGTAATTCCGGCATTTCAACATCGTAGCAAATCAGTATACCAATCCGACCGGCATCGGTATCGAATACGTGTAAACCCTCACCACCCTCGATAACCCAGTCCTGGCGCTCTTGGGGGGTAATATGCAGTTTTTGCTGATGCTCCACGCGACCATCGCGATGACAAAGATAAGCGATATTCAGCAGCCGCCCTTGCGGGTCTTCTTCGACCAATGAGCCGGCAATAATATTGATATTGTAGGCGACCGCCATGCGGGATATTTCTCGCTTAAACTGCGGGGTAAACTGGGCGAGAAAACGGATTGCAGCGGCTGAATCCCCCTGCGTGGTCAACCCCATCAGGGGGGTGTTAAACAGCTCGGGAAATACTGCGAAATCACTGTGGTAATCGGACAAGGCATCGACAAAATACTCGACTTGCTGTAGCACCGCTGCCACGTCATTAAATTCGCGCATCTGCCACTGCACAGCCCCCACACGGACATGGGTTTTATGATAAGCCGCAAGCGGGCTGGGCGGTTCATAGAGAATATTATCCCATTCCAGCAACGTCGCATAACCCTGGGACTTTTGGTCTTCGGGCAGATAATCACGCAACAGCCGCTTGACTTTGAAGTCGTTGGCCAATTGAAACGAAAGAATCGGGTCATACAGCTCACGTCGATTAACCTTGACAATGTATTCTGTGGGGGCTAGCTCATTAGCGTACTGGTAATAGTTAGATATACGCCCACCGGCTAAAATGGCGCGTAAATTCAGCGAGCGGCACAGTTCTTTACGGGCATCGTACAGCCGCCGCCCCAAACGATAGCCCCGGTAATCCGGGTGAATCAGCACATCGAGACCATACAACGCATCGCCGTTCGGATGATGTCGCATCTCGGTCTGTGAATCCCGCAAATCCTGGTACGTATGCGGGTTGGAAAACTGACTGTAATCCACCCGCAAAGTCAACGCCATACCGACCAGACGTCCATCGTCCTCGATTACGATCTGTCCTGCCGGGAACAGACGGATCAAAGCACTGATGGTGGTCAACGACCACGCCCCACCCAGATCAGCATAGACTTGATCCATCAACTGTTTAAGCTGTGGATAGTCTGCAACTTCCAAATTGCGCAGCGCTAAGTGTAAAGGCTCGGTGCTGATCGGCATGGCCAGTTAATCAGTTCACCAAGGTTACCGCACCGCGGGCATGGCGCATCACTTTCTCACTCACACTGCCCACAAGCAGAGATTGTATCCGTGACAGGCCGCGCCGCCCCATGATGACCAGAGTGTCGGGATGATGATCAACGTAGTTGATGATCTCCTCCGCCGGATCCCCTATGGCGACCATTTCCTCTGCCTGCGTACCCAGCTCGCCCATGACCTGGCGGGCTTTTGCCATAGCATCCTGGGCGGCATCATGCTCAATGCGCTTGACCTCGTCGGCGGGCAACTTAGACATACTCATCAATATGGATGAACTGGCAGGCATCACAAACATCAGTTTGACAGGACACTGGGTTGCAGCCGCCAATTTAGCACCAAATTTTGCCGCACGGTTGGCCCCTTCGGAACCATCGACGGGAATAATAACTTCTGTGAAATCAACCATTATAATACTCCTCGGTTACGGATTTATTAACGGGTTTATTAACGTTTGTTACCCTAACTATTGTACCGCAGTCTGATGACTGAGTAGTTTGACACGCAACGGCGGGATTACCAACCGTCAAGGTGACCAACCTTGGCGCGATGCGTGACGACGCGAGGTACCTGGATTTCGCCCCCCTGTATGGCCAGCACGGTAAACCCTGTTGTGAATGCGCCATTACATATTACGCCGGTACTGCCCACCGACCGCAAACAAAGCCGCAGTAATCTGCCCTAAAGAGCAATAGCGCACCGCGTCCATCAATACCGCAAACACATTTTCACCAGCGCCGACAGCGTGCTGGAGTCGTTGCAATTGTGCCTTCCCCTCAGCCTGGTGGCGGTGCTGAAACTCACGCAGCCGACGAATCTGCGATTGTTTTTCCTCCTCGCTGGAGCGGGCTAATTCCACCGTCGGTGCCTGGGCTGCAGCATTGGGCTTGAGGAATGTATTGACCCCAATCAATGGCAACTCGCCGGAGTGCTTGAGGTGTTCGTAGCGCATGGATTCATCTTGGATCTTGCCGCGCTGATAGCCGGTTTCCATCGCCCCCAGCACCCCGCCGCGTTCGCTGATACGTTCGAACTCACACAGCACCGCTTCTTCGACCAGATCCGTGAGTTCATCGATGATAAACGCCCCTTGATTGGGGTTTTCGTTTTTGGCCAAACCCCATTCCTGGTTGATAATCATCTGAATCGCCATGGCCCGCCGCACGGAGTCTTCGGTTGGTGTGGTCACGGCTTCATCGAAAGCATTGGTGTGCAAAGAATTACAATTATCGTAAATCGCAATCAGCGCCTGCAACGTCGTGCGAATATCGTTGAAATCCATTTCCTGAGCATGTAATGAGCGCCCCGAGGTCTGGATATGGTATTTCAGTTTTTGGCTGCGTTCGTTAGCGCCGTATTTAAACCGCATCGCCGTTGACCAAATCCGTCGCGCCACTCGTCCCATGACCGTGTATTCGGGATCCATGCCGTTGGAGAAGAAAAACGACAGATTGGGCGCGAAATCGTCAATCCGCATCCCCCGCGCTAAATAGGTTTCGACAAAGGTAAAGCCATTGGCTAGGGTGAAGGCGAGCTGGGAAATCGGGTTAGCCCCGGCTTCGGCGATGTGGTAGCCGGAAATCGACACCGAATAAAAATTACGCACCTGATGCTGGATAAAATATTCCTGGATATCCGCCATCATTTTCAGGGCAAATTCCGTGGAAAAAATGCAGGTGTTCTGCCCCTGATCCTCTTTGAGAATATCGGCCTGCACCGTGCCGCGCACCGTGGCCAGCGTCCACTCACGGATTTTTTCGACCTCGTCATCGGTGGGCGGACGGTGATTATCGCGTTCGAATTGCTCCAATTGCTGATCAATAGCGGTATTGAGAAACATCGCCAGAATCGTCGGCGCTGGCCCGTTAATGGTCATGGAGACTGAGGTGGTCGGCGAGCACAGATCAAAACCCGCATACAGGGCTTTGAGGTCATCGAGAGTGGCAATCGACACCCCGGAATTACCGATCTTGCCATAGATGTCGGGACGCTCATCAGGATCGAAACCGTAGAGCGTCACCGAATCAAACGCGGTGGATAAGCGCTTGGCCTGACTGTCTTTGGACAGATAATGGAAGCGGCGATTGGTGCGGAAAGCATCGCCCTCACCGGCAAACATCCGCGTCGGGTCTTCACCCTCGCGCTTGAAGGCGAACACCCCGGCCGTATAAGGAAAACTGCCGGGCAGGTTTTCTTTCAGTAGAAAGCGCAGCAATTCACCGTGATCGTGATAACGCGGCAGGGCGACTTTAGGAATGGCGCTGCCGGCCAGGCTATGGTGGCGCAAGCGGGTGCGAATCTCGCGCCCGCGAATCGACACCACATACTCATCGCCGGCATAGCTGGCGGCTATCTGCGGCCATTGCTCCACCAGCTTGCGGGCGCGAGGATCGATATGTGCTTCACGTTCAGCAATCAGCGTATCGAGTATCCCGGCATCCTCTCCCGACTCAGCCAGCATCCGCTGCGATTCCATGAGCTGCTGACGTTCGCGAACCAACCGCACTTGAGCGTCAATGGTGTGATGATACCCGCGTACCGTATCGGCAACCTCCGCCAGATAACGCACTCGTGCCGGGGGCACGACAGCCGCACTGATCGAGGATTGTTTGACGGCCACCGGCGCAAGGCTGTGCTCACCCGTCACCAGGCCATGCGACGCCAGCAACGGCAGCAAACCCTGATACAGTGCCGTAATACCATCATCGTTAAACCGTGAGGCCATGGTGCCGAATACCGGCATCTGCTCCGGCGAAAGGCTAAACTGCTCGCGGTTGCGCTGCACCTGTTTGCGGACATCACGCAGCGCATCTTCAGCGCCTTTGCGGTCGAATTTATTAATCGCCACCGCATCGGCGAAATCCAGCATATCGATTTTTTCCAGTTGCGAGGCCGCCCCGAATTCGGGCGTCATGACATACAGCGACACATCGCAGAACGGCACAATCCCAATATCGCCTTGACCAATGCCCGAGGTTTCGACAATGATTAAATCGAAACCACCGAGTTTGCAGGCAGCGATAATCTCAGCCAGATTCTGCGGCACTTCACTGCCAGTGATGCGAGTGGCCAGCGAGCGCATATAGACCCGCTCGGTATCAATCGCATTCATCCGAATCCGATCGCCGAGCAAGGCACCGCCGGTTTTCTTGCGCGAAGGATCAACCGCAATCACCGCAATAGTCAACCGGTCGTCCATATCGAGCCGGAAACGCCGCACGATCTCGTCGGTTAATGAAGATTTACCGGCCCCCCCTGTGCCTGTAATCCCAAGCACGGGTATGGGCTTCAGGGCCGCGACCCGCTGCTGTAAGTCATCGCGCAGTTCAGGGTCCAGGGTAGCGTTTTCCAGGCTGGTGATAAGGCGTGCCAGCGCCTGCCGCTCACCCTGCACCACGTCATCTAAACGGGGTAAGCGCATTGACCCTGGGGCTTGGGCACAGGCAGTTAACACCCCATCAATCATGCCCTGTAAGCCTAGGCGCTGGCCGTCTTCGGGCGAGAAAATCCGAGTCACGCCGTAATCATGCAGTTCCTGGATTTCCTCGGGGATAATCACCCCGCCACCGCCGCCAAATACCTTAATATGCTCGCCGCCCCGTTCGCGCAGCAAATCAATAATATATTTAAAATATTCGACGTGGCCGCCCTGATACGAACTGATGGCAATGCCCTGCACATCTTCTTGTAAGGCGGCGGTGACAATCTCTTCCACCGAGCGGTTATGGCCTAAGTGAATAACCTCAGCACCGCTGGCTTGCAAAATACGCCGCATGAGATTAATCGCCGCATCATGGCCGTCGAACAAGCTGGCAGCCGTGACCAAACGTACGGGCTGCTGCGCAAGCTCTGGGACACGGTGCCGAGCATGGTCAGGAAGGGAACTTACCGCAGCAGACATGGTTTCTCCTATTAATATTATAAGTAATTACTTTATTTTAGCTCTAAAAGTACGCCATGCGTACCCTATACTGATTCAACATGAGTCTGGACATTGAATAGTTAATCTACACTCCCCGACTCGAACTCAGCGATTTCGTCGGCTGAAAACCCCCAATCGGCCAGCCAGGCCGCAGCGGGATGGGTGGAAACAGCGGGCGGCCCTTGAATGGAAGCCGGGGTGCGACTAAAGCGCGGAGCCGGTGCCGGTTGCACCAGACCTGCCGCTTCGACAAAGCTATGGCGGGCTTGGTTATGGGGATGGTGGGGGGCTTCGTTCATATCCAGCACCGGGGTCACGCAAGCGTCGGCATCGGCAAATAGCGCACACCACTCGTCGCGAGTCCGGGTACGCAGCGCAGCCCGTAATTTTTGCTTCATCTCTGGCCAGACACTGGGGTGCCAGTGTCGCCCAGGGTCCGGATCGCTGACACCACAGATATTGAGAAATTGCTGATAGAAGTGGGGTTCTATAGCCCCCACGGCTAACCACCGGCCGTCAGCGCATTCGTAAGTATCGTAGAAATGCGCACCGCCATCGAGAAAATTACTTTCGCGCTGATCACGCCACTGACCCATGGCTTTCAGGCTGTACATCGAAGCCATCAGCAAGGCGCAACCATCGGTCATGGCCGCGTCCACAACCTGGCCCTGCCCCGAATGACGGGCTTCAAACAGTGCCGCGAGAATCCCGACCAGCAGCAGCATCGCCCCGCCGCCGTAGTCGGCAATCAGGTTCAGCGGCGGTGTCGGTCCGCCATCTTGGCGGCCAATCGCATGCAGCGCCCCGGACAGCGCCAGATAATTGATATCGTGACCGGCGGTATGCGCCAGCGGCCCGGTTTGCCCCCAACCGGTCATCCGTCCATAAATGAGCTGCGGATTACGGGCTAAACCCACCTCCGGCCCCAAACCCAGCCGCTCCATCACCCCAGGTCGAAACCCCTCGATCAACACCGCAGAGCGCTCAACCAGACGCAGTGCCAGCGCAACATCGTGCGACGATTTAAGATCGAGTGCTATCAGACGGCGACCCCGGTTAGGGATATTTTTATCAGCGGCAAACAGGGTGCGCTCCGGGGTGTCAGACTGTGCGGGCCGGTTAATTTGCACCACTTCGGCACCGAGATCCGATAGCACCATGCCAACAAATGGCACAGGCCCCAGCCCGGCGAATTCCACAACCTTAACCCCCGTTAACGGCCCCATACCCATCC
>SKOM01000181.1 GCA_007120095.1 Candidatus Competibacteraceae bacterium
CTGGAAAGCTATGATGCGTATTTTAATAATGCCCGCGTCTACAGCCGCGCCATGACCGAGCCGCTGCTGGCAGGGCGGGGTTAGGCGCGTAGTGCAGTCCCCGCCCTCGAAGTTGGTGTGGCTTTGCTCGCTCGGGCTGGGACTCACTCCGGCCCGAGCAGCCACTGGACATCCCGCACCGTCTCCATCCAAGCCAGGAAGCGGTCTTGGGTCAGTTTCGCCATTGGGATCACGCTGACGTCGAACCCGGCGGTGATTAAATACTTAGCCATGCGTCGGGCACCGCCAGGGTTCATTGAATGGATCAGAATCGGGATTTCAGGATCGATGCACCGCACGATGCACCGCGCTACCTCAGTTCCGGTCACGTTGCGCTCGGCGTCGTTGATCGCTTGATCCGGCAGATCGTGATCGAGCAGCAACCCCGCGTACACCCGGCCAGGGTCTCGTTCCAGCAGACCCAGCGCCCGACCGCCGCCGCGCGTCACCACCAGCCTCACGTCAGGCGGACACCAAGCGGTGAAGCGGGCAATGCGCTCGGGGTCATCTTCAATCAGTAGCAGGCGCAGCATGGGGCGTTCTCCAATTCATCTTCTACCTATATTGTGGTTAGTGGGCATACCCCATGACTCCATACTGTCATTCCGCCCATCCCTGGCGGAATGACGAGAGCGAAGTCAGTTTCACCTTGCCGAACAGCGCTTAAGCCTAGCCTGACACGCCCAGGCGTTCAGCGCAACTCCACCTGCACGCGTGCGCCGCGCCCTTCGGCATCAACTACTGACAAGGTCACAAAACCCGGTCCATGCAGTGCGAGCTGCGTCTCCCGCTCGTAGCTTTGCAGCAGCACCGGCGCCCCATTGGCAAACCATGAAAAAGGCGCTTGCCCGCGTTCAACCCGCGCCAGCACCCCACCCTCCATGCCGCGCAACGCCGCACCATCAGGCGGAAAGGCCAATTGCGGCGCATCAGCGCTTGGCGCGCTCCTTTGTCCAAAGCGTTGTAAGGGTTCGGGCAATTCGGCATGGCTCACAACCAAGGTAGTCGGCGGAGCGGGCGGCAATGCCACAGGGCTGGCACCCAGTCGCGCAAAGATATCGAACAGCAAGGGTGCGGCCACATCCACCCCGAACATGCCCGGCACCGGTGCACCATCCGCACGCCCGACCCAGACCCCAGCGACATACGTCCCATCAAAGCCCAGCGCCAGCGCATCGCGATGCCCGTAGGACGTGCCGGTTTTGAACGCAAGACGCCAGTCGGGCAATACCGCAGGGCGCGGTGCAGCGGCCAGAATATCGCCCAGATGCCAAGCCGCTTCGGGGGTTATCACACGCCTGCGTACCCCTGTAACGCCGCTTAGAGACGACAAGGTCACGGCCTCACCTCCGCGCGCTATTGCGACATAAAGCTGCACCAGCCCTTCCAGTGACACCCCCACCCCACCCAGACTGACCGCCAGACCCGGTACCTCGCCCAATACATTAGCCGCTACACCCGCTTGGCGCAGTGCGGCCATCAATCGAGCCGGGCCAAGCGCTTGGGTTAATTCAACCACCGGCAGATTGAGTGAGATCTGTAACGCTTCGCGGACACTGACCGGACCGCGAAACAGGCGGTCGAAATTCTGTGGCGCATAGCCCGCGAAACGGGCAGGACGGTCGTTCAACAGAGTTTCCGGATGCGCCAACCCGTCTGAAAAGGCCAACCCATAGACCAGCGGCTTCAGCGTCGATCCGGGGCTGCGCAGTGCTTGGGTCATATCGACAAAACCTTGCCGACGCCGATCCAAATAATCGCCCGACCCCACAGTGGCAAGGATGGCACCGCTGTGGGGATCAGCCACCATCAAGGCTACGGTTGCCTGTACCGGCAGATCATGCAAGGCCCTACGCGCCAGATCCTCCACAGCCATTTGCACTCCCGCATCCAGCGTAGTGCGATGGACTCGGCGCATTGGCTCACTGGCACGTAAACGATCAGCTAGATGAGGCGCATGAGCCGGAAAAGGACGGCGCAGACGCGGCAGGGGTTCACGCATGGCGGCGACTCTGGCCTCGGAGCGGATCACGCCCGCCGCTTCAGCGCGCACCAGCACCCGGTCGCGTGCGGCCTGGGCTCGTTGTGGATGGCGGTCAGGCAGCCGTGCAGCCGGGCTTTGCGGCAGCGCCACCATTAATGCCGCCTGGGCTTCGGTCAGACGGTCAGGTTCACGCCCAAACCACGCCAGACTGCCTGCACGCAGCCCTTCCAGATTGCCCCCCATAGGGGCATGGTGCAGATACAGCGATAAGATTTCATCTTTTGATAACACTCGTTCCAAAGCCAGTGCCAAGCGAATCTGGCGCAGCTTGCCCGCCCATGTACCGGTCGGGCTGTCCTCAATCAGCCGTGCGACCTGCATGGTCAGGGTTGAGCCACCCGAGACAAAGCGCCCCCGAACGGCTGCCTGCATACCCGCGCGCATCAAGGCCCAAGGGTCTACGCCCAGATGGCGATAAAAGCGCTTATCCTCATAGGCCAGCAACATGGCCAGATAGGTGGCATCGACACGGGCAGAATCCACGCCCAGACGCCAGCGTCCGTCTGCGACGGTATAGGCGCGCAACAAAGTGCCATCACGGGCAAGCACCTCGACCGAGGTCTCCGGCACCAGCGGCGGCAGATCGGTCAGCGCGACCCAGCGCAACGCGCCCGCACCGAAGACGAGCGCACAGGCCACAGCCGCAAGACCTGCCCCCTGCCAGCACCTCACGGCACGATCACCACCCGTCCTGTAGCACTGATTGCACGGTTGGTGGGGCGATACATGTCTTCAACCTTGGCCGCCGGATGGTGGAAGCGACCTGCTGAAACGGCCCGGGCGATATAGGCCAGCCGCAAAGGCGAATCGGACGTCCAGTCCACTGCGGCCAAAAACCGGTCAGCCCGTGCCTCGGTCATCTCGGCCGCGTCATGGGTGCGCAGCCAGTCGAGTGCGCGGATATCGCCCTCACGGAGTAGATTGGCATTGTCGATCTCAAAGCCCGCAGGCAGGGCGTCGTCAATGATCAGCCGCCCACCGGCCACGCCGCGATCAGGGCGTACTTCGAGCACACTCACAACACGATCCCCCACGCGCAGCGTGCTGAGATCAAGCGCCTCACCTTCAGGTGTGTAGTAACTGCGGGGGATCGTATAGCCCACACCGCCTGCTTCGGGGGGAACTTCGGGCACCCCGAAAGTCGACAGGGTCACAGTCACCTCGCGCGTGCCCTGATGGGTAATCGTCGCAGGCTGGCCGTCATACAGCGCGATCACATCGCCGGTGACGGGACGGCCATCGAGAAATAACCCCTGCGCTTGCGCACCCATTGCAACAGCCGCTTGTAGCATCCATGCGGCTTCTTGGGTCGAAAGCTGATCCGCGCGCGGACGGCTGGCCAGAAGGTTGGCGAATTGTAGTCGGTCAACGGTGTGACTGCCTGCCTCAATCGCCAGTGCCAATACGCCGGCCCTATCGCGTAAAGCGGTGCCATAGTCACCCCGCCAGCCGGTCGGGGCATCGCCCGCCAGCGCCCTATCGCGGGCGCGGGTGAACAGAGCATCAGCGCGGCGCTGCTCGCCATAGGCGGCTAAGGCCGCACCCATCTGCGCCGCAGCCAGGGGCGTATCAAAGCGCTCGGCCAGCGTGTCGGCATAGTAGCGCAGATCACCAATCGCGGCTTCGCCCGCGCGCGCCAGCACATAGAAGGCATAGGCATAGCCTGCCGCGCCATCATGCATCCGACCTGCCTGCTCCACCTGATTGCGCAGATTATTCAGCGCCATACGCAAGGCGGTCTCGGGTACCTGGGTGCCCTGCCCTTCGGCGCGCAGCAACACATCGGTGATATAGGCATCAAGCCACAGATCCTGGCCACCGGATCCCCACAGCCCGAAAGACCCTGTGCGCCCTTGCCGAGTCACAATACGGTTAATCGCGTCCTGCACTCTGGTGCGAGCCTCAGCCTCAGTGACCCGACCCAGCTCGGCCACAACGGTCGGAGCCAGCAACAACGGCTGGATGCCCGACGCTATTTGTTCGGTGCAACCATAAGGATAAGTGTTCAACCGCGCAATCAGCCCCGGCAGATCCAACCCGGCACTGGCACCTGCAACCAGCATCGCCCGCCCCGTGCCCTCACGCAGCCCGTCCAGCGCGTCTGAGGTGAAGCGAAAACTCTCGCCTGGTGCCAAGGTGAATTGCGAGGAGCGCGCGATTTCAGGGTCGGTATACTGCACGCTCAAGCGCAGATCATGGGTCAAGACGCGGTTATCGGGTGTGGTCAGGGCGACCGAATAGACCTGCTCGCCCACTGTATCGGGCGTCAGTGCGATATCCAGCACCGCGCGTCCCCCTTCGGCCAGTGTGACCGAGGCAGGTACTGCACCCAGTCCGTGGCCTGCAACGCTCAGGTCCATCTCGCCCGCAGGCCCTGTGGCATGGGTCAGTTCCAGCCGCAATCGGCTGGTGTCACCGGGGGTCATAAAGCGCGGCAGGCTGGCTTGCACCACGACGGGATCACGCACCAGTACATCAGCGCTGGCTTGTCCCACGCCTTGATCCGACCAGACCACTGCCATCAACCGCACGGTGCCGTTGAAAGCCGGCAGGTCAAAACCGATCTCGGCGCGGCCATTGTCCAGTGTGACTGGCCCCTGAAATAACGCGAGTAAATCCTCAGTGGGCGCGGGGCCGGAACGGCTGACCGTCGCCGCATCCCCGCCCGAGCGCACC
>SKOM01000024.1 GCA_007120095.1 Candidatus Competibacteraceae bacterium
GCGGTCTCCTGTTGAGTTGCGCCTGAGGTAAACATCTCCAGCTCGGCAGCCGTCGCGTCGGTTTGCGAACCCTGGAGGTGAAATTCGAGATCGGACATTGCAAGACTTCCTGTATCAGATGAAGAATCGTAACGTTTCAGGCGCGCTCCGATAACCGTCGACCGTCGTTGCGGCCGGCAGGAAACGGTCGGATCTATACCATTCCAACCACACGCTTGGCGGCACGCAGGTAATTGGTGTTCGGCTTAGACGCCAGGCCAAGTTCCTCGATCACCTTCCGCATCCCGTCGTAATTCTCGCTCTCGGCACAAGCGGTTTCCACCTGTGCTCCATTGAACCACACGTAGGCGTATTCGCAGATGATATCGTCGATTGTGAAGCCGTAGCGCATTTTTTCAACGTTAACGACCGCCAGATCCCGGTTTTCGCGCGCCATTGCAATGAAGGTGTCGATATCATACTCGTCCTGATCGAGCTTCATATCAATTTTCAGGTGCGAGATAATTGTTGCCAGATCAGCGGGCTTCACCGGGAACTGAAACTTGCCTCGCGGTTGGAAGACTTCATACCCGTCCGGGGTTTCGTCGACTTTGGTCTTGATGTCAAGCAGCCCTCCACGAACCTTGACGTTTGACTCGTTGGTATGAACCGACAGGAAGTAGGTCTCTACCGGCATCCGGCGCGCCTTGAAGAGGATCGTACGTCCGTTCCACATGCGTTCTTTGACGGCCTCGATTATGCCGTTCTCAAAGACGCGAAACTCAGCGCGCGGAATGATTTTCGCGGATTCTTCAGCGGTTGTTGCCTTGTTTTGACTGTAGACTTCGGCCATGGTTGCTTACCCTCCGTTTCTTTTCATATTCCAAGTGGATGGTACAGCTATATGCAGTAGTCGGGGGCATAGTAACACGACCTGGTGGAGCTGCACCAATCAAAATCATTGTTCAATCACCTAAAAAACTTTTAAATGCCAGCGAGCTGTTTCGCTTGACAGCAACGGAGGGTCGGAGGAAGATTGCGTCGTGTACCACGGGCACCATACCGGCATTTCAACCACACGGAGGGAATACAGATTATGTCTGAACCAAAAGGGCAAACGCTTGAAAAGTATCTGCAGACCTTGAAGAGCAGTATGGGAAATGCGGCCACGCTGCACTGCATCGTCGGTAACGAAGCTGCCGATCTCGACTCCATAGCATCGGCACTGGTCTATGCATACTTCCGCAGCTCAACGGCCGAGACGTCGGGTACCGTCTTCGTGCCGTTTATTCCGATACCCCGCGACGACTTCAAGCTGCGCACGGAAGCAGTGTTTCTGTTCTCGGAAGCAGGGGTCGATCCACAGTTGTTGATTTTTTCGGAAGACATCGATCTAAAATCGTTATATAACGCCGGCAAGCTTGAGCTCACCCTGGTTGATCACAATCGGCCTACCGGGCTGACGGCGGGATTTACGAATGCAGTAGCAGGGGTCATTGATCACCACGCCGACGAAGGACTGTTCGAGAATGTCGCGCTACGCAAGATCGAGCCGGTAGGCTCTGCCGCCACCCTGGTGGCAGAGTTGATTCTCGGCGAGGCTGAAGATCTGCTAGATGCTGGAGTGACCACTCTGTTGCTCGGCACTATCCTGCTCGACACGGTCAACCTTGACCCTGAAGCGAAACGGGTAACGCCGAAAGACGAGACTGTTGCTGCGGAGCTGCTGAAGCGTAGCGGCATTGAGCAGAAAGCGCTGTTCAACCGCGTGCAACACGAAAAGTTCAACGTTTCGGCGTTGGACAGCGATGACCTGCTGCGCAAAGACTACAAGCAGTGGGAGCTCGGGCACCACCGGGTCGGCATCAGCTCAGTGCTGCTTTCGTTTGCCGAGTGGCTGCAGAAAGACGCGAGTCTTTCGCAGTCACTGGCGCGTTACGCCGAGTCGCGCGATCTCGATGTGTTGTTGGCGATGAACGCCTACACCGCACCGGAGTTCACCCGGGAGCTGGGCGTGTACTGTCCGGACGGCGAGTTGCGCGCTAAGCTCCTCGATTACCTGGAGCAGTGCGGTCTCGAGTTGACGCCGATTACAGCTGAAATGCTTGATAGCTCAACGGCCTTGTTTGCACAGGGCAACCTGGGGATTTCGCGCAAGAAGTTGCAGCCGATGCTGGCTGAGTTCTTTGCATCGCTGCCCTAACAGCCATTCCCGCTCTTATGAAAAAATAGAAATCAGGAGAAAGGAAGGCAGCCGATTCCTTGTGATCCATGATTTTTGGTTCAGCATGCCGCCGATAGTTAGCATGAATCAAGGTTTCGGGTTCGCGGCTCATGATTGACCTCCATGACCCAGTGCATCATGCAGCGCTGTTAATTAAGCGAGCAATAAATCAGCGATTGACGGCTTCACCCGGCGTCAGCCATACTTCCTGTAAGCTCATTGGATTGTCCATCCTTAGCCTTTTGTCGCCGTCACGCCATGACCATGCTGTGGCGGAGAGATAATCCAGGCTGATTTTCAATTTCGCTGAGGGTTGTGCACGATGAGCGACTGCGCCTGCGCGTATCCGGTGACCACGATCCGGGTTACGGATCAACCGCCAAGATGCTCGGCGAGGCCGCGTTCACTTTGGCCACTGACCTGCCGACCGATGCCCTGAACGGCGGTTTCTGGACCCCTGCCACAGCTCTGGCCGAGCGCTTGAAGCACCGTCTCGAAACCCACGCAGGTCTGAAATTCGAGGTAGTGAAATGAGTTACCAGAAATGCCCTGAGCCAATTGCCAACCAGGAAGATCCGGCCCACCTGGAGCAGGTGATCGTACCGCGCACCAGCGACATTGGCGGCTTCGAAGTGCGCCGCGCACTGCCCTCGGGTAAAAAGCGCATGGTCGGGCCATTTGTGTTCTTCGATCAGATGGGGCCGAGCGAATTCCCGATCGGCGAGGGCCTGGACGTGCGGCCGCATCCGCATATTGGGTTAGCCACCGTGACCTACCTGTTCGACGGTGAGATCACCCACCGTGACAGCCTGGGCACAACCCAGATCATCCGGCCCGGTGCGGTCAACTGGATGACGGCCGGGCGCGGAATTGCTCATTCCGAGCGCACGCCAGACGATCAGCGTCAACGTTCCGGTCGCCTGGCCGGTCTTCAAGCATGGGTCGCCCTGCCGCGTAACCTGGAAGAATGCGCGCCGGATTTCATCCATCACGCCGAAGCCAGCCTGCCGCTGATAGAAGATGTCGGGGTGTCGATTCGGCTGCTGGTCGGCGAGCTGTTCGAGCAGCGCTCGCCGGTACCGGTGGCCAGCGAGACATTATATGCCGACATCCAACTGGCTGCCGGCGTCAGCCTGCCGATAGAGAGTTCGGTTGAAGAACGAGCCTTGTACCTGGTATCCGGCACCCTGAAGGTGGACGGCCACGTCCACAACGCAGGTCGGCTGCTGGTGCTCAAGCTCGGCGTGAAGCTAACGGTACAGGCTCAAAACGACTGCCGCTTCATGCTGCTGGGTGGTGAACCCATGGACGGCCCGCGCCATATCTGGTGGAACTTCGTTTCCTCCAGCCGCGACCGGATCGAACAGGCTAAGGCCGACTGGCAGGCCCGGCGTTTTGACCAGGTCATCGACGACAACGACTACATGCCGCTGCCCGAAAGATGAACAAAAAAATGAATGAGTTCCAAGAGGTATTGCATTTTTGGTTCGAAGAACTCGAGCCGAACCAGTGGTGGGGCAAAGACGAGGCGCTGGATCAGCAGATCACTCAACGCTTCAGTGATCTGCATCGGCGTGCAGTGCAGGCTGAGCTCTACGGCTGGCGCAAGATTATTCACGGTCGACTGGCCGAAATCATCGTGCTTGACCAGTTTTCGCGCAATATCCATCGCAATAGCCCACTGGCTTTTGCCACTGACCCCATGGCGCTGGCCCTGGCCCAGGAAGCGGTCGCCGCCGGACTCGATCAGCAACTAAAGCCGGTCGAAAAAAGCTTTCTCTACCTACCTTGGATGCACAGCGAATCGCTGCTGATGCACGCAGTGGCGATAGAGCTTTACCAGGCACCGGGCTTGGAAAAAAATCTCGAGTTCGAAATCAAGCACAAGGACATTATCGAGCGTTTCGGCCGTTATCCGCATCGCAACGCTATACTTGGACGTGAATCTACAGCCGAGGAAATCGCTTTTCTCAAGCAGCCTGGCTCTTCATTCTAGGAACCGCTCAATATCCTCGTTAGCATGGTTTTAAATTGAGAGTTGCTGATACTATTGTGAACGTGAATCGTTAAGCGCTGAATTCCGTTATAATGCCGAATCCATTTGCTCTGAAGAGTGTATGTCAACTATGCGTCACCCCCAACGATTCGATGTCATTGTCATTGGCGGCGGCCATGCCGGTACCGAAGCCTGTCTGGCAGCGGCGCGGATGGGCGCACGCACTTTATGAGTTGTAATCCGGCCATCGGCGGTATTGGTAAAAGTCATTTGGTCAAAGAAATCGACGCCTTGGGCGGGGTGATGGCGCAAGCCGCTGATCGCGCCGGGATTCAGTTCCGTACCTTGAATGCCCGCAAAGGCGCTGCGGTACGCGCCACCCGACATTATTCGCGGGGGCCTGGATCGTTCGCCCATGTACAGCGGCGTCATTGATGGCATTGGCCCGCGCTACTGTCCGTCAACGGCACTACCGGCTACGAAGAAGCCGCCGCGCAAGGCTTGCTGGCTGGAATCAATGCCGTGCGGCTGATTCGCGGCGAGTCATCCTGGCACC
>SKOM01000222.1 GCA_007120095.1 Candidatus Competibacteraceae bacterium
ACCAAAATCAACAGCCAGCCAATACGCTTGCGGTACAGCAGCCCGCCGCTGGCCTCGCTCACTCGGGTTTCAAACGGCATGATACCCGCCAGGCGTTGAAAATCTTCTGTGGTTTCTTCTTCGACCACATCCAACACATCGTCAATGGTGACAATGCCTAAGACCTTACCTGTGGATTCCACCACCGGCACCACCGTCAGGTCATAATCCTGCATCAGGGTCGCAACGCGCTCCCGATCCCAATCCACCGCAACGCTGAGAGCGGGATCACGCGGCAGCAGTGAGGCCACTGGTGCATCTTGCTGCCCCAGTAACAACCGCCGTAAATCAATCAGACCTTGTAACTGGCCGTGCTCATTGACAGCAATGATCACATCGAGGGTTTCGCTGTGACCCTGAGCGCGGACTTGGCGCACATGCTCCAAGGCTTTAGCCACCGTCCAGGCGACATCGATCCGAGCAAAATACGGTGTCATCAAACGACCCGCACTGTCCGGCGGACACGCCAACAGATTTTTCAGCAGGCTGTTTAGGTCATCCGGCAGTAATTGCAACAACTCATCGCTTTGATGCGGCAGCAGGGTTTCAATTAATGCCACCAAATCATCTGGAGTTTGCTGGATCAATAAGGCGCGGCGCTCGTCCGGCAATAAATCGCCCAGGATTTGTGCCTGTTGGCTGGCGCTTAAATAGGCAAAGACCTGAGGGCTGGATTCGCTGTCCAGCAATTTCAGCACCAAAACCCAATCGTCGGGATCCAGCTCGCCCAATATATCTGCCACGTCTTGAACGGCTAAGCTGTGCAGATAAGGCCGTAGGGTTTCCCAATCCCGAAGCTGTACTTTTTCACGCAGTGTTTCAATATTCATAATCTATCACCCATCGTAACTGGTTAGTGTTGGCGGTGTACGGTGCACGACCGGCTGCCTATAAATTGAGGATGGCGGTAGCCACGGAGAAATACATCACAATCCCCGACAGGTCAGCGATGGAGGTGATTAAAGGCCCGCTGGCCGTGGCCGGATCGAGCTTGAAGCGGGTCAAAATAAAGGGCAGCAACATGCCAATCAGGCTGCCGACAACCACCACCAGCACCATAGCAATCGCGACCACCAAGGCGACTTCCATACCGCCCCGCCATAGACCGACCGCCGAGACTGCGACGGCCATAGTGATCCCCAGTGCTGCGGCAACACTTAATTCTTTGGTGAATAACTTCAGCCAATTGCTTAATTTGACATCACCCGTTGCCAGCGCCCGCACCATCAGCGTGGCCGATTGGGTACCGGCATTACCCCCGCTATCAATGACCAGCGGCAGGAAAAAGACCAGCACAACCAGGGCTTCAATGGCATCCTCGAATTGGGCAATGGCGGCCCCGCCGAAGATATTGATAAATACTAAAATTAACAGCCAGCCGATGCGCTTGCGGTACAGCAGTGACGGACGGGCGTCGCGCAGGCTGATATTGAACAAACCTGAGCCATCATCGCCATGCCCGACAGCCCCCATTCTTTGGAAATCTTCCGTCGCTTCTTCCTCGGCGACATCGAGCACATCGTCAACCGTGACGATACCGAGCAGGTGGTTACCGGGATCAACCACCGGCAGCACGGACAAATCATAATGACGCATGATTCGCACGGCTTCAGCTTCGTCCGCGCTGACACCGATGGTGATCAATGGCTCATCATCCTTGATCAGGGTGGACACCGAATCTTCCGGGGCGCCGGAGACAAACCGCCGCAAGGGAATCACATTGAGCAATAATTGGTTGTCATCAACCACGAAGATGGTATTGACCGTTTCATAGCGATCAGTCTGGTTACGAATCGCCTCCAGAGCTTCACCAATGGTTTGATTGGCATGAACCGCAAAGTAATCTGGAGTCATCAACCGTCCTGCACTGTCGGCAGGGTAACCGAGCAGGGTCATCGCACGGCGCATAGCCTTCTGTGGCAGCAGGCGCAGCAGGTGTTCTACCTGTTCTTGAGGCAGGGCCTCCAGCAAGTCGGTTAAATCGTCCGACAGCAAGTTGGACAAGACCACCCGCTTGTCTGCATCGTTCCAAGAGGCCAGTAAGGCCAGTTGCTGCGATTTATCGATATGAGAAAACACATCGGCGCGGCGTTCCTGCGGCAGTTGCTTAAACGCCGCGAACCGATCAGCTTCCTCAAGCTCCATCAGCAAAAACGCGATGTCCTGAGCACGAATCGCTGCAAGTTGTTCAGCAAGTTGCTCGTGCTGATGGCTGTGCAATAGCTGCACGAATTCATTGATGCGTGCTTCTTCAGTTTGCATAAAAGACTCCTCGACCAGATCAATCCGGTCATTCATCGTGATCACTCGAATAGTCCGTTATCAGTACTGCCGTTTGGACATAGCTCGGCTAGCCGGGTTAAACGGCAGTGCTGATAACACGATTTAAGGATATGCGGATGCCTGAGTAAGCACTCATTCAGGCTATAGCGAAGTGCATGACTCGCCTAGGCTGTAGTCACCAGCAGGCCAGCCTAAGCACCGAGATCGATAGGAGAAACGGTGGGCTAATTACTGCTGGGACTTGAGACGTCCGCTAATACTGCAACAGTCCAACTGAATTTAACTCCGGTAATTGAGACGCATTTATATTAACAATACATCTTCCAGAGTCAAGTTTTTTTCTTCATGATTTATTTGCCAAAGTGCGCATGGTTTTCGCGATCAATAACCCATAGAACACGGTATTAAAGAAACCCCGAATGAATTGGATTTCGTAATACAGAATCCGATAACGATCCAGAATACGCAGCCGTATTGCGCGCATAATGGACACCGGCCATTATGCTGAATGCTACAGCAATAGGACTCGCACTGAGCACAAGTTTTAAAAGTTGAGGACGCCTGAACACACAGGCTTAGGAATGAAATGGGCGATGGATGCGCATTTGACCCTGACTGATAGCACCAGCGGGTCAGCACAAACACCGAAATCGCAGAGAAAACGGGGGGAACTGGTTACCGCTGGGACTTAAGGCGTCCGCAGATACTGATACTGTCCAACGAGTGTTGACCTCCGTAGTTTGAGACGGTGGCGATATTAACAACCTGATTGCGAGAGTCAATCATTATTAAATTTTTTTACCATTAAATTGTCATGTGATTGGCATAATTTTCTTGATGTTCAGTGCCCAGAACATCACCGCTCATGGCCTATAACTTGACAAGCAAGCGACCAATATTTTTAATTGTCAATCAATTATGAACTTACGAATATATAAAAGGCTGCATTCAGACCACTTGTTTGTATCAAAATAAAACTAAAATTCAATGAAAATAAAAATGTTACAAAAACAAAACAGACTTGATCTATACTTTTGGTTCAACTAGTATCCTCTGCGGCACATCGCTCAAGCAACCTTAGAGGAGGTAATCAGCACTGCTGATATGGACAGTACAACGCCCACGATCACATTGCGGTTTGAGGGTTCCGCGCAAGCGGGATGCCTGCAACCACGCTAACGGTTCCTTCCTTTTCGACCCTGGTTGACTACTCAAGTTAGCCGCTCCAGGAGCCTCTAGCGTTGATGGCTCCGTCTTGCAAATCCCTCTCAACTGTGTAGGCCAGGCACTGATACGCCTTGGTTGATTTTGTCTGAAATTGTCCTATCGCTTACAGACAAAAGCAATCCACCGGTAATCAGGCGCAGCAAGGCCGCACCCTGGCAATGACGATAGCCTCTAAGTCACCCCGGTAAGGGAGGGTATGACCTGTGGATAAAATGCAATTCGAGACCTTATTGGTTCAGGTGCGTTATTTGACCAATGAACAAAAAAACTGTTAATTCAACTATTGAGTCAAGATATTGAGCTTGATGCGTCCCCATCGCATCTGCCTCGTAGAGGTGAAAGTTGCTTGGAAATTGATGGATTGGTGCTTGATCCGACTCGCCATCGCGTGACCGGTCACGGTAAGCTGATCAATGTCAGTCGAACCTTATTCAACTTGCTTAAATTTTTTCTGGAAAATCCCCAACGTGCGTTGACTCGATCCATGATCATCCAGAATGTGTGGGGAGACAATATGCACTTAGATGTGCGCACGGTGGATGTCCATATTCGCCGACTGCGCGCAGCGCTGCAACGCAGCGGCCATGATTATCTGATTGAAACGGTGCGCGGCAAGGGCTACTGTCTAGCCGATCCAAAATCGGATAAGGCCAATACCCATAGCCGAACTGTGGGAAACTCACATCTTAATGCCTCTGCCTCGGTGCATTATCAGGCGGCGTGAGCCGCCTTGTTAGGCTGTGTAGATCCGATTAGCGCAGCGTACTCATGACAGCACGCCTATAAAGTCTCATTCCTCCGAATACGCTGCGCTATTCGGAGCTACACCAACGGATGTGTAGGGGCGGTTTGCGAACCGCACCTGCTATTTGTTCTGATTCAAGTATTGTCTTCTGCGTATCCACCAGCGCTGCACAATGGGCAGCGAGAGCGTTGACAAGTAATACGCTGTGGTAGGAATCAGCGCATTCAGCAATGGTCTGGGAACGGCAATCAGCCAAAATACTCGTGCGGATAGTTGTTCCAACGGCGGTTTTTTATGGTTTTCTTGCATAGTTCTGATGGTGTTAGGGTAGAGGGCGGCTTCATGTGCGGCAAGGAATGAGCTGCATTAGCGTGTAGCTCCGAATAGCGTAGCGTATTCGGAGAAAACTTGAGACTTCCATGCGTCCGATTACGCTACGCTAATCGGACCTACACGAGCT
>SKOM01000149.1 GCA_007120095.1 Candidatus Competibacteraceae bacterium
TGATAGGCCGCCTGTTGCTGAGCCAGCCGTTCGGCGCGTTGCTGTTCAAAGGCACTGTAATCACCGCTGTAATGGGTGATGCGCTGGTGTTCGATATGGGCGATGCTGTCAACCACTTGATCAATAAAATCCCGATCATGGGAAATTAAAATCAGGGTGCCGGGATAGCGTTTCAGCCACTGTTCCAGCCAGATCACGGCGTCCAGATCGAGATGGTTGGTCGGTTCGTCCAACAGGAGCAGATCCGAGCGGCACATCAAGGCGCGGGCCAGATTAAGCCGCACCCGCCATCCGCCGGAAAATTCCGCCACCGGACACTGATGCTGGGTTTGCTCAAAACCTAAGCCGGCCAGTAATTGCCCGGCGCGCGCCGGGGCGCTGTAGCCATCAATCGCATCCAGCCTGCCGTGCAGCTCGGCGATACGCTGTCCCTGATGCTGTTGCTCGGCTTGATACAGGGCGGTTTCGATGCGGCGCAGTTCCGCATCGCCGTCCAGCACGTAGTCAAGCGCGGCCTGGGTGAGGGCGGGAGTGTCCTGAGCGACATGGGCAATAGTCCAGTGCTTCGGGTAATCAAGTGACCCGGCATCGGCGCTGATCTGGCCCTGGATTAAGCTAAACAGCGTCGATTTACCACAGCCATTAGCGCCCACCAGACCGACTTTCTGGCCGGGATGCAGGGTAAGATTCGTTTTTTTAAACAGCGGTTTGCCGCCACGCTGTAAATCCAGCGCTTGCAGTTTCAGCATAATCAGAGGTCAGTTCAGTCTGTGTAGGTTTGATCAACCGTAATCCGGGCACGCAGTATGCGCAACTCGGCATGGCGCGGCAAGTACTCCAATCCTTGCTCGACTTCTTGTAGCGCGGATTCCAACTGTCCTTGTTGGTACAATGCTCGGGCGCGTTGCAGGTGGTCATCAGCGTGTATCCGATTGCGCTGGTCTGCCAAAGCGGTACGAACCTCCTGAGCGACGACTTGCAAACTCGGTTCGTCAGGAAATTCCCGCAAACCTTGATTGATTGCCGTCAGCGCCGGTTGCAGGCGATTATCCCGCCGCAGTTCGCTGACTTGTTCCAGAATGACTTGAACCTGTATTTGTTGGCGCAGATCGCGCAGCGCTCGGTTAGCGGGTTGGTCGGCAATCTGCTGATCCAGTAAAGCCAGACTCAGGACATAGTCGCCTTGTTCAATGGCGGCACGCAATGGGTCGAGTGCATCATCGTTGTCGATGATCGGCGGTTCAACGGGCGTAATGGGCACAGCCGGTGTCTGCTCCTCGGCGGGCGTGCCGATGCCGGGCAGGTTGGCGGGTAGGCTCGGATCATGTTCAGGCTCTTGATCCGTCACGGTGTCCAGGGTTTGGATCGGGCCAATCCCAGGCAGACGGGCGAGTTCTGCTGCGGTTGGTTCGGGTGTCGGCTCAACGGGCGTGACGGTGGGTGGAGTTTCGTCGACTGGATCTGGATCAGGCAGCAACTGTACGATCGGACGCACCGGAGCGGGTGTTGGTGGACTCACCGGTGTGGGCTTCAGCCACCCATAAAGGCCGCCACCCAGACCCAGCGCAGCGATCAACACCACCGGCACAGCAAATAATAACCAGCGCCGGCGTGTCGGGCTTGGCGGGGCGGTTGCTGAAGACGATGTGTGCTGAGTGGTTTTCCTGGGTCTGGGGCTGGGGACAGCCTGCTGCGCTGCAGGTGTTGGTATTGGGGCGGTTTGATCGCTGGCCGCTCCAGCGTGATACGCTTGCTGGCGGGTGGCGTCGGTATCAGTAGTATCGATCGGGGGGGGCGTCCGAGGTGGGGTAACTTGCAGGATGCGAGTCACGTCATCGGCCACGATGGGTATGGGAACCGTGCCGGCGTTGTGGTGCGCCCAATAGCTTTGTCGCGCTTCCTGCAGGGCCTGGAGAAACTGCTCGGCAATGGTGTAGCGTTGTTCAGGCTGTTTAGCCAGCAGGTGATCTATTAAGTTCTGAAACTCTTTGAGTTCTGACGGCAGGCGTGGTATCGGAGCTTCTAAATGCAACTGAGCCAGGGTTAGAGGGTCTTGATGCTGGTAAGGCGGGTGACCGGTAAGCATCTCATAGAATATGACGCCGAGACTGTAAAGATCGGAGCGCTCATCCAACGCTGCATCGCAGGCTTGTTCCGGACTCATATAGCGTGGGCTGCCTAGTTTCAGCCCCGAAGCGCTGCTTTGGTGAGCAGAGCGGGCGATGCCAAAGTCGGTGATGACCGGCTCGCCACTGGCGCGAAAAAGGATATTGCCCGGTTTAATATCGCAGTGGATGATATGGCGGCTGTGGGCATAGGCCAGCCCTCGACCCACCCGTTCAGCAATGTTCAGCGCATGTTCCAGGGTCAGTCCCTGGCTGATGCGTCGCTTTAGGGTGCCACCAGGCAGGTATTCCATGGCCAAATAATAGTGGCCGTTATCGACCCCCGTGTCATGCACGGTGATGATTTGCGGATCATTCAAGCGCGCCGTCGTCCGACCCTCTTCCAAAAAACGTTGGGCGAATTCGGTGTTGGCGGCGTACTCGGCATGGAGCACTTTAAGTGCTACAGGGCGATGCAGTGTGGCTTGCTGTGCCCGATAGACAGTGGCCATGCCGCCCTGGCCGATAATTTTGTCGATGTGGTAGCCGGTAATTTCCATGATGTCGATAAACCGCAAGAGGGAGGTTCAAGTGGCTGAAACTATCAGCGTATTATGGCAGTCCCAGCAGCGTAAGTCGAAGTTAACCGCTATTCAAGCACAGGCTGTCTGAGCGACAATACGCGTTTACCCTTGCGTGGCCTGTCGTCGTGGCGTGTTATGACGGCGGCAAGCCGCGCTTAACCTATTTGTTTGGAGTGCTCCATGTTTGATCAGACCATGACCGTTGCCGATTTTGATACGCCATTATGGGCAGCGATGCAGGCCGAGCGTGACCGTCAGGAACGGCATATTGAGTTAATCGCCTCGGAAAACTATGCCAGCCCGCGGGTGTTGCAAGTCCAGGGTTCCGTGTTGACCAACAAATACGCCGAAGGCTATCCTGGCAAGCGCTATTACGGCGGCTGTGAATTTGTTGATGTCGCCGAACAACTGGCGATTGAGCGCGTCAAGCAGCTTTTCAGTGCCGATTATGCCAATGTGCAACCGCACTCCGGTTCTCAGGCCAACGCCGCCGTTTTTATGGCGCTGCTTAAACCCGGCGATACTATCCTGGGTATGAGCCTGGATCATGGCGGCCACTTAACCCATGGGGCTAAACCGAATTTTTCCGGTAAACTTTACAATGCCGTGCAATACGGGGTGAATGCCGAGGGCTATATCGATTACGCGGCGCTTGAGGCGCTAGCCGTCGAGCACCAGCCGAAAATGATCATCGCCGGGTTTTCGGCCTACTCGCGAGTGCTGGATTTCCCGCGTTTCCGGGCGATTGCCGACCAGGTGGGGGCCTATCTGGTCGTGGATATGGCGCATGTGGCTGGCCTGGTGGCCGCCGGGGTGTATCCCAACCCTGTGCCCTATGCCGATGCGGTGACCAGCACGACTCATAAGACACTGCGTGGGCCACGGGGGGGGATTATTGTCTCCCGGGCCAACCCTGAGCTAGAAAAGAAATTCAATTCTTTGGTGTTTCCCGGCAATCAGGGTGGCCCGCTGATGCATGTCATTGCCGCTAAAGCGGTGGCTTTTTTAGAGGCTTTGCAGCCGGATTTCGCCGAGTATCAGCGCCAGACGGTAAAAAATGCCCAGACCATGGCGGAAACCCTGATGGCTCGTGGCTATGCCATTGTCTCCGGTGGTACGGATAATCATTTGTTTCTGCTCGATCTCAGTGTTCGGGGGATTACCGGCAAAGCGGCGGATGCGGCGCTGGGGCAAGCCAGTATTACCGTCAATAAAAACACCGTGCCCAATGATCCGCAATCGCCATTTGTGACCTCAGGGCTGCGGATCGGCTCCCCGGCGATCACGACTCGGGGGTTCAAAGAAGCCGAGGCGCGTCAAGTCGCCGAATGGATGGCGCGGGTGCTGGACACCATGGGTGCGGATCAGAATGCTGACCCGGCGGTGATTGCCCAGGTCAAAACCGAGGTCGAGGCACTGTGTGCACGGTTCCCGGTGTACGGACAGTAGGATCTGCACTATACGCGCCGCATTTTCCCGCCCCGATGGGCGGGATTTGTCGCGCGATCCGGTTATCGTCCCGCCTCGAGGAGTTCGCCGTTACGATCCACGATGATACAATCTGGCTCATCAGCCGATGAATGAGCATTGCATGCGGCTAACGCATCATCTATGGCCCTTTCCAGACTGGTCCGGTCTGCCTGCCATGACCAAGCGCCATCAGGTGACTGAGCAAAAGCCTTATACGGTTCAGCTTGTTGATAACCACCTTGGTAAGCGGCTAAAGCGGCATGGGTCACAAAAACCCGTTCTTCTTGAGAAAGCGGCCCTATCAGTTCGCCGTTCAGGTCGACTATAACGCAAGGTAACTCGTTTTCAGAGAGATGATGGGTACAGGACTCTAAAGCGAGCAGAACGGCATCTTCTATTTTGATTAAACCACTCTGCCATGCCCAGGCCCCGCTGGGCGATTGGGCAAACGCTTTGTAACTATTGGTTTCAGCATAATCGGTTTGATAGGAACGCAAGGCCGAATTCTGTACGAAGATATCACTCAAATCCTGAGCGATAACCAGACTGCTGTGCAGCAAGCCAGCACAGCATATCCATCCGAACCCTACA
>SKOM01000163.1 GCA_007120095.1 Candidatus Competibacteraceae bacterium
CATTCCCACGCTCCAGCGTGGGAATGATCAACGAGGTGAGGCTAAAAGATGGCTAGACAAACGCGCTGAACGAACCTCTAGCCTCGGCAGCACCGACCGGATCAGCCGCAAAACGCGATGTAATCTGCGCTTCCAGGTCGTTTAAAGGCAATTGCCCAACATCAGCCGTCATCGTGGCTTCTACTGCTGCAGATCCTGCTTGCCCCTGAGGTTGGTCGTCTACAGGCTGCGGATTGGACGAGGACTGTTCGCGAGCCAGCTCAAAACGCAGTTGCGCCGCCAGCTCCTCGGCACCCCGCCCTGGAGGATTTTCAGAATCATTTTGCTGCTCAGTCTGCTCACGCCCGGCTTGAGTCGGCTCAAGCTCGACGATAGGCCGATCAAACTCGGTGACGGCAGCCGCCCCCTCGCCGCTGGGCAAACCCACAGAATCGGGCCGACCCAGCGAAACGCTGGAGGGAATGTTCGACGGAATCACAAGTGGTGATGCATCGATGTTCATCGCTTACCCCCTTCAAACCGGACGTTGTCGGGACGCCTACGCTGCTAAAATGACTCTCTACAGGTTAATTGTAGCAAAATTCCACACAAAAACTAGATGCCTCGCACGGATGCATAAATTATCACGCTTTGCTTTGCTTACGGATTTGTGCCCTTTGCAACGTTAAGATAGCCTGGAACAGGGTTTGTTCTGCCCTGGATGCAAGCGGATTGAAGTGTGCTCCAATGTGGAGACTATGGTCAGTTCGCATCGGTGATGGTTTAATATGGCGAATCTGTGCTTTGCAGGAAATGACTTGTTTGTCGGGTAAATCAAGCGCGTTGACGGTGACAAAATCCAGCTCTTTTAGCTTATCGTTATAGGGCAACAAAGCGCCAAAACCCCCGAGGGAAATGTCAAGCAAACGGCCAGACAGTATCGCGCTATCTTCATCGCGGGTCAGACGCACTCGCAAGGTCAGACCAAGGCCAATATATACTCGAAAAAACTCTCTTTTTTGTTGATAATCAATTTTTTCTGGCAGTTCTACGCGGTAAAAAGCAATACCTTTTTGCTGGTCAGTACTGACTACTCGGGTGGTGAAGCCAGTTGGCACACCATCGAGAAGTCCCACTATATGTAATTTACTGCCGATTTGCAGACGCTCATGTCCCGAACGCGGTACCAGCTCGTCGATATACATCAACTCACGTTGAGGATCGACTTTAAGCAAAGCGGTGGTGTAATACTGTGATTGGTCATCTATCCGCACACTCAGCAATGTGCGCTTGGATTGGAGATTCTTGAGCAGTCCCAGCAACCGGGCTGGTTCAGTCACCTGCTCAATGCGGTCTTCATAATCGCTATACTTCATAGAGCAGCGACCGACTAAGCTTTGGAGGAGATATGTCCAGAGGTGCTGCTGGCAACAGCTCGACCGCAGGGGTCGTACAGTTCAGTGCTGTTATCCGTACCGCGCAGCGCGTGGACAGCCTGCTGAACCTGGTGTTGCTGTAGTGCTACCGCACCGCCGTTGACCTGGTTAAGATGCCGGCAGCGCTCCATGATGGCTTGCAGTTGCTGCCACTGCGGGCGGATAAGCCCCTGCGGATCCCAAACCTGCAAGCAGGCTTGCACGCCCTCGGCATTAGGATCAAATCCCGCATTACCCAGTAACCCGTTTTGTTCCCGGGTAAGCTGCTCCAGGGACTGAGCAATCTGGAGCTTGTTGGCAACGGCTTGATTCAAAGCATCAACTTGGCGCTCGGACAATGCCGTAGTTTCCTGCTCCAACGCGGCCTCTAGCCGACTGGCCTCATGCACAGCCCGCACCAGCAGATCGTTGAATTGCTTTGGATCAAAATTTGATTTAACCATGGCGGAGCCATGATACCATATCATTCCCTCGCTGTAGGCAGCGTGGCATCGAGCGTCATCAGACTGTCAGCAATCTTGTCCGCATTCACCTGGTAACTGCCGTCCTGAATCGCCTGGCGCAGTGCAGCCACGCGCTCGTGATCAATGGCAGGCTGTTCACTCGCGGTCTGATTCAAGACGCTGAGGCGACGAGCCATACTGGTCAGGGTAATCTGGTCACCGCTTTCGGGGCGACCTTGCTCTGAACTACCATCGACTGTATGCGAATCGCGATAACCCTGGACGCCGCGCCCCTCGTTGACCCCGCGCCCCTGTTGCGTCTGAGGCTGGGCTGAATTTTTAATTTCAATAGACATGGTTCAAATCCTCAGCATGGCTTTTTGCCCTGTACTATTGATATCGGCACCGCCGCAAAATACTTTAATCGCTTTACATACTCACACCGACAACACCGTGGGACAGCACTACCCCCTCCACGATTCGTCTGGACGAGAGGTTACGCACGCGCACTCGATCACCGCGCACGCCGTGGCTAAGCGCTTCACCTTCCATACGCACGCTGATAGTGTCGGTTTCAGCCACCAGGATAACCCGTTGCCCGCGCTGCACAAGACGGGGAGGTTCTACCATGCTGGGCGCAAGCACCGTACCCGCTTGCAAAGGGCGTTTTAACACCATGCGCTCAGCCGCTTGGGCATCGGTAAAGTACCCGCGATGTAACTGGCTGATATCGTAGCGTTCCTGACGAAAATGTGCGGGTTCCAGCAGCGTGCCGCGCGGCAGAGCCTGAGTAAGCACCAACACCTCACCCTGCACCGTGATCTGCACAGGCACATAAAGCGACCAGTTGACCGGCCCATGACACCGCACCCCCACAGTGCTGTTACCTGCCATCCGACTGCCAGGGGCTAAAAAAGCCTCCAAACCCTGATCACAAGTGCGTAACCGTAGGCGCGAATCCAGACGGCCAGGAGTGACAGTAATACGGAACTGCGGATCGTGAACCTGGAGGGCCTGGACTTCCATAAACTG
Organism: Candidatus Competibacteraceae bacterium; assembly: GCA_007120095.1. Taxonomy (GTDB): domain Bacteria; phylum Pseudomonadota; class Gammaproteobacteria; order Competibacterales; family Competibacteraceae; genus SKOM01. The sequence continues at coordinate 2,891 of SKOM01000163.1, forward strand.
GGTGGCCATCTGCAGAATATTGTCATGTGGTTCGTAAGCGGCGCTCGCCAGAAAAGGCAGCGCAGTCAGCAGGACTAACACCCATAGTGCTGGCGGACGCTTCTTGGAGACCATCATTCCCAAACCCTTGTTCTGACCGTTACGTCGATTTTCCGACGTAAGCGATGTTGTAAAAATCGTCAACCAATAGTGGAGCAAATATAATACCATTTACCCTGCCCGTGGAGGCGCAAAAATCGTGCATATCCTGCGCAATTAAATTATCATTGCCAGCAGCGTTTTTGCGAGTAACCACTGATTTCTAAGCACCCGAATAATATTCGGATTGATACTACCAATCATTATGAATCGGTACAATGAAGAAAAACGTCAATCTCCGCGTATGCCCGTAGAGCTTGATGTTGAGGTGCATTGTCCGGGCATGCCAGTACGAGTGCTACGCACAGTCGATCTGAGCGACAGCGGCTTGCTGATGGTGATGGATTCTGCAGAACTTCCGCCCCTGGGAAGCCACGTTCAGATACAGGTCGTTGGCAAACTCGGCAACAATGACTCCCCACCGGTGGTTAAGGCTCAGGTAGTTCGGCATATTGCTGGGGGGTTTGCGGTCTCATTCGAAGATATTTGATACTGCGAGAATTCACACTTATCATGCACCATCTACTCCATTACTCCATTTACACAGATCAACCCCATGCTATCAATAGAGGTTATTAAACTACTAAGCAAGATTGAACTGACCCGCGATCTCAACGATGCGGATCGTCAGGAATTAGCAAACCACTGTCATTTCGAAACCTGGGGAGTTAAACAACGAGTTTATGCTAAGGAAGTTGTTGACGATTACTTGTTGCTTGTGGAGGGCTGTATAGCCAGCCTTAAAGATAACGTTGCGACGCGGATCGAAAACCAAAAAGGTGGTGTGCCACCATTGGTGTTTGACCATGCAGAACCGCAAACCCCAGCCGTTACCTTGACGCCTTGTACTGTACTGCGCATTCCCGTCGCCGCTGTTAACAGTGCCCGTTCACAAGCTGCCGAGGTCGACTATATGGAGTTGGACGCCACCGAGAGTCGCCTACTGGCCGAACTGTATGAACTCATAGGCACCAAGCGTCTAAAATTGCCAGTCCGTCCAGAGGTGGCTCTGCAGGTTCAGCAGCTCGCCCATGACCAGGATGTGACTATCGACGTGCTCACTGAAATCATCCAACGTGATGGCGTTGTCGCCGGTGGCTTATTGCATGCGACTAACAGTCCATTGTTCCGTGGCGCTAATCCCATTCATTCTATACGTGATGCGGTCGTGCGCTTAGGTTTTCGCAATACCAGCATTCTCGCCACCAATCTGGCGTTGCGGCAAACCTTTAAAGCCCGCTACACCGTCACCCGTGAGACTATGAAGGAGGTCTGGGCCGAAGGTGTGCTGTGCTCGGCTCTTGCCTATCTGTTAGCCGATACTCTGGGCATTCTGAACCGTGAACGCGCCCTGCTTGCGGGTTTAGTGGCCGATATCGGTGCGGTACCGATTATCCAATTCATCGAACAACATAATCCTGAGCCCCAGCGTGCCACTGTTGACACCTTGATTGAAAAGCTCAGCCCAATCATTGGTATACTGGTAGTCAATTATTGGGAACTCGGTGAAGATCTGATTGCAGTGGCCGAACACTTCCGTAATTGGGACTATCAGGCTAAACAGCCTGATTACGCCAGTCTGACTTTACTGGCCCGTTGGGCTATGCTGCAGCGACAGGGTCAACCCCATCCTCCAGCCGACAGCGTACCGGCCTTCCAAGTATTGAATGTACCCCATCCGGC
>SKOM01000033.1 GCA_007120095.1 Candidatus Competibacteraceae bacterium
GAAGCGCGTTCATCGGCGGTGAGTTGGTAGTCGATCTCGATGCGTTCATCGGTGCCAAAACTGCTGGCCAGCGTTGCTCCACTGACCGCACCGCCAAAGGCAATCTGACCGATCAGCGTACGATCCTGGTACAAAGTCACCGAACCGGGCGGCAATGGAGCCGCACCATCAAATTCCGCTTGCGCATACAGCCAAGCGGTCGCCTGACGACGCGGCACGGTACGAGCCGACAGCTCCGCGTCTAAGGTGTAATCCGCGAGATGAAACCGCCGTGGCTGGTTATCGCTGGCAATATGCTGGCGACCGGCGACGCGATATTGCTGGGTATAAGGCGTACCCGACAGCTCCGCCGCATCCCAGCCCGGCGCGACACCCACAGGCGCGTCCATGAGGGCTTCCGCCATCATCGGTGCCGAAGCCGCTGTATCCGACCGTAACTGGCGCGCTGGCGGTTGAGGTGGTGCGATATCCACCCACCACGGCTGTAACTCAGGCAAACGCCCGCCGGTAGCGGGCTGAGCTAATGATAAAACCAACTCGGCCTGCGTCCAGTCTTCACCCGTATTTTGCCGCACCTCGGCAAACTGGACGATCTCCAGCCGCCCGTTTTGCGTATCCAACCACCATTCATAGACTGGCCGCCACGAGGCCGCGGCGACCGTATATTCAATCGCCAATCGGACATCACCTGCCTGCGGGCTGGTATAGCGCACCCGCAGTTCGGTGGTATCGCGCTGCTGTTGACCGAGATCGGCTAATTCCCGCTGTAACCGCTCAATCTCCCGACCCAAACGTCGCTGTTCTAAACCCAAGGCGTGTTTCTGTTCCAATACCTCGGCTGAACCTTCACCGACCAGTTGCAGGGTTTCACGCAATGCTTGGGGATCCGGGCCAGCCTCACCACTCCCAACCGAGGTAAAGGATCGCAATAAGGCCAGTTGTAAATCCCGGCTTTGCACCGAGGCATCAATTAAGCGCCGTTGATCCTGCAAGGATTCAATTCGCTCACTGAGTTGCCGTGCTCTGGGATCGACCTGCTCACTGCCGCGCCGCGTCGCCAAGGCATAACCGCCGAGCCGAAACCCATCAGGTCCTTGGGCGGTAATCCGCACGCTGTCACGCATCAGGCCCACTGGCAGATCAGTGTGCATCAGCTCACCCTCACCTTCGGAAACCGACCTGTCGATCTGCCGAGTCACCGTCGCACGATCAGGAAAAACCTTGACACTAGCAATCATTTCATCCGCCATGGATACGTTGACCACCAGGATGATCACCAGAGCCAGTACATTGCGCTTGATCGACATCATCTCTAGCCTCCAAACCCACGCCGCCGTCGCAAGGCCAACGGTTTATCGAGGATTTCTCGGGTAATCACCGCCTGGATCAAGGCATCCCGTTCTTGAATCCGCGCAATAATCGCTTCAGGCGAGGTCAGATCGAGGGCACGGGCACTGCTACGGGCGGCGGCCGAAGCAGCCTGTTGTTCGGCTTCGGCTTCGCGCCGGTCTAATTTGCGTTGCTCACCCGCACTGTGCTGCGGCTTAACCGACTGAACTGACCGCTGTGGCCGCAACGGCCGCCAGTATTGGCAGGCCGTCTGGTCTTTGCCCTGCCCAACCAACTGCGTGGCAAACACGCAGTCTTGGGGACGACCGTACTCCAGCACACAGCGTTCCGGCGGTTGCCCTTCAACGACATAGTAACAACCATGGGTACGCGGTTTCTCTTCCGGCGGCTTCAGCGACTCGGCGAGATCGCGGAGCAAATCGGACAGGGACATGGTTTATTCCCCGCTCTGTCCAGCCGGTCGACTCCGCTCGGAGCTTTCTCCGGCAATATGGCCACGCATGCGGGTATCGGCCAATACATTCTGCATATTGTAGTAGTCCATCACGCCTAAATGACCGGAACGCAGCGCCTCGGCCAGGGCTTTGGGCACTTCGGCTTCGGCCAAGACCACCTTGGCGCGATTTTCTTGCACCAACGCTTGCATCTCCTGCTCGCGTGCCACGGCCAAGGCCCGCTGGCGTTCGGCTTGTGCCTGGGCCACTTTTTTCTCGGCTTCTGCGCGGTCGATCATTAAACGCGCCCCGACGTTATCGCCCACATCGATATCGGCAATATCAATCGAGAGGATTTCAAACGCGGTGCCAGAATCCAAACCGCGTTCCAACACTCGGTTGGAAATCCGATCCGGGCTTTCCAAGACTTCCATATGGGTATCCGCAGAACCGATGGTGGTCACAATCCCTTCACCGACACGGGCGATAATGGTTTCTTCAGTGGCCCCACCGACCAAACGATCCAGATTGGTGCGCACCGTCACTCGCGCTCTCACCCGCAATTGAATGCCATCACCGGCAATTGCATCCACCGAACTGCGGCCCGTGGTACCGGAAGGCACATCGATGACCTTAGGGTTCACCGAGGTGGCCACGGCTTCTTGCACATCCCGCCCCGCCAGATCAATAGCGCAGGCCCGGTCAAATGACAGCTCGATGCCCGCCTTGCTCGCCGAGATCAGGGCTTTGACCACGCGATCCACTTCACCACCGGCCAGATAATGCGCTTCAAGTTGGTCAGCGCTGATTTCCAAGCCGGCTTTTTTAGCGGTAATCCGATTGCGCACCACCACGGTTGGGTTGACCTTACGAAACCGCATAAACACGATTTGCATCAGGCCGACCGGGGCATTGGACAGCACGGATTGCCACCACAGCATAAAGACATTGCCAATCAGCCATACCAGCATGGCAATGACAAATAAAATAATTAATAAGATTATTTGTAAAATTTCCATCGATTACTCCTGAGAATGAATTGTTTTAACGTAAATAACCGGACCATCAATCCGTTCAACCTGCACCGGGGTAGACGCGGCCAATACCCCACTCACACTCTGCACATCACAATCACCACCGGGAAACCGCGCCCGCCCGCCAGGCCGTGCCGGAGTCAGTAACACCCCAGTAGAACCAACAGCAATCGCAAACCGATCCGCGACGTGCTGATACCCCGCATGCTCGTCAATCGCCGTTTTCGGTACCAGTCCCGAGCGACTCAAACGCCGTAACCCCCAGCGCACCGTAACCAGCGCCAAGATCACCACCAGTAGCGCGGTCAGATAACCCGCCAGCGGATCCCAGCGGGCGGCTAAATAAATGGCTGCCGCCGCGCTGACCAAGGACGCGATGCTGAACAGACCAAAAGACACCAAGAAAAATTCAAGAACCAACAACAGTAGCGCGGCTAACAATAACAACGCCACATGCACCAGTGGCAACCACTCCTCCATCATGGCTGCGACGACTCCGAATCGGTGTATTCCACGACAATCAACTCCCCGAACTCGACCCCGACGACTTCCACTGGGCGCTGGGCTGCAATATATTCGCCGTGCAAAGCCCGAGCGCTGTAATCACGCCCGGCAAGCCACACCCGCCCACCGGGGTGGAGCGCACTGCGGCTGGTACCGTGTTGGCCAACCAGCGACGCCGCGCTGTGGTCAAGCTCTCCACCGCTGTCTGCGGTGATTTCACTGCGCGCCACCAGTCGCCGTGTCAACGGATTTTTATTAAACCGGGCAAAAAACAGCAGCAAACCCACCGCCATCACGGCAGCGGCACCCAGGCTATTAAACGTAGCCGCCGTTAATACCTCGCGAACGTAGTCATCACTCAAATCAAATTCCAGCTCATTGGGCAAAAAGGATAAAAACAATCCCGCCAGGATCAGCACCCCACCTGCAATACCCACCAGTCCACCACTGAAGGCGGTCAATAATTCAATAACCAGCAGCACTACCCCCGCCCCCAAGAGAATGAGTTCCAAATAGGCGATCATTTCTAAGGTGTATTGCGCCACTAAGAATGCAGCACCCGCCGTTAAACCCAATGCGGCCCATAAACCGACCCCAGGCGTTTGCAGTTCAAAAAACAAAAACAGCAGCATCAAGCCGCCCAAAACCGGTGCCCAACGGCTGAGCACATCGGCGGTTCGTTCCGCCACAGTCGGCACCAACAGCACAATGTCATCGGCATCCAGACCCAGCTCAGCATACAGATCCTCCAGTGTCGGTGTCAGTGAGGTAGCCATACCGAGTTCAACCGCTTCGCGCCCCGTGAGGGTCAGCAGACGATCCTCACCGCGATAAATCAACACCTGCTGCGGATCGTCGCGGTCAATTTCCGGATAGCGGGCCAGAAATTCGGGCAAATCGTCTGCGATCACAAATTCGTGGCTGCCATCCGGGCGCGTGACCCGATAGAGGTTTTGGTTGCGGGCGGTCATTTTCAAAATCAGGCCGCGACTCCAACCATTTTGCTCAGCCGCTTGAGCCAGTAGCGCCCGCACCAGGGTCTCAATTTTTTCCGGGGCATATTCAATGCCCCCAGGGCCGGCAAAAATCACCCCGATATCGCCGATGGTCGCGGTATCGGATATGTGGATTTGCTGATGACCGTAAGCGATCATGGCACCGGCAGAAATCGCCCGATAATCGACAAAGGCAATGGTTTCGCGCCCCTCTCGCGGCTGGTTAAGAATAAGTCTGAGCATTTCGCGACCGTATTGCAATTCACCGCCGTCGGTATCGATATGCACAATCAGGGTATCGAGCTGGCGTTGTTCGGCCTCTTCCAGGGCGCGCTTGAGGTACATAAACCGTGGCCGGTTAATCATGCC
>SKOM01000150.1 GCA_007120095.1 Candidatus Competibacteraceae bacterium
GATTAAGCGACTACCCCTTGCCATTATCAGCGTGCTGTTGCTCGGTGGATATCACCACCCCGCACTGGCCGCCGCCCAAGCTCAGCTCGACCGCACCACCATCAGCCAGGATGAAAGTGTCTGGCTGCTGATTGAGGTCGCCACCGATCAGCGGCTCGATACCCCGGACATCAGTCAAATCACCCCGGATTTTGAAATTCTCGACAGCCGCCGCAGTAACCCCGAGACCGTCCGCCAACAACACCGGATGCAGTGGCGGTTTGAACTGATGCCGCGCCGGGCCGGAGTGCTGATCTTACCCGCATTCACCATCGGCCAGCACTACCGGACTGAACCGCTTAGCGTGCAGGTTTTACCCGCTGAGACTCCAGAACCGGATGTGTTTATTCTGACGGACATCGAGCCGTCCGATCCCTATGTGATGGCGCAGGTTCATTATCGCGAAAGAATTTTTGCCGGACCTCGGCTGCATGATGTAAGCATCAGCCGCAGTGCGCCGTTTACCGATGCCCTGGTACACCCCCTGGGGGATTTTCAGCCGTATGTCGCCGAACGCGACGGTCAGCATTACCGGGTTTTCGAACGCCGCTATGCGATTATTCCCCAGCGCAGCGGCCCCATCACCCTGCCGCCGCTGAGTCTGCGCGGCCGGGTGCGGACCGCAGCCGGTGCAGAGACCGGGCAACGGGGGCGGCGGATTGAACGCCACGGTGAACCCGTTACGCTCCAGGTTCGTCCCCGCCCGGCCAGTGCCTCTGACGCGGCCTGGCTGCCCAGCGTGGCCGTCACCCTGGAAGAAACTTGGCCGAACGATCCGCCGCAGTTCCAGGTCGGCACACCCATCACCCGCAGCTTACGGCTCAGCGCCCGTGGGGTGGAGGCGGTGCAATTACCCAGACTGCACCACCCTGATCTTTCTTGGGCGCAGGTGTATGCCGACGCCGAACAACTCGCAACCCGCCATGACGAGGGCTGGCTGCTCGGCCAATACACCCAGACACTGCGCATTGTGCCGCATCAAGCCGGACAGTTCATGCTACCCGCAGTGACTGTCCACTGGTGGGACACCGAGGCCGATGGGCCGCAAATCGCCCAGTTGCCGGCTCGCTCAGTCATCGTACAAGCAGCTGATACCCTAACGGATAATTACATGATCCACCCCCTGCCTGCCCCGATCACACTGATCCAGCCTCCGGACTCACCGTCCTATCCACCGTGGCCGCTGCTCAGCAGCGGGCTGTTACTGCTGTGGCTGCTGACTCTGCTCGGCTGGTGGCACGAACGGCGACGACACAGCGTACCCGCCGCGCCGGCAACACCACCGGCTCACACGGCACCGCCCGCCCCCAAACTGCGCCGCGCTTGCCGCGACAATGACCCATGTGGTGCTGCGCAGGCCCTGCTGAGTTGGGGACAGCGCCACTGGCCCGAGACCCCACCGGCCAATTTAATCCAACTGGCCGAGCGGCTACCGAAAATACGCAACACGATTACTGAATTAGATCGTTACCGCTATGGTCCGCCTCAATCCACCTGGGACGGCAGTCTGTTATGGCGGGCATGGCGATCGCAATGAATGTTACGCTATGCACTTGAAAGAGCTGCTTGTCCACATACAGACACCATTTAATCATAGAAAAACAAAATGTTAGACAAAAAACTTAAATTCTGGCATGATCAGCGAACCGCTATGCTGGGTGTCGATTTGCCGAATCGGCACACCCTGATTGCCGAAACCCTGCGCCATGAAAGCGTACAGCGAGCGATAGCTAACGCGGCGCATAAACGCGGTTTCTCCACCAGCAAAACCCAGCGCATAGCCCGCAGTTATGCGCTTGAAATTGCAGCAAATTTCTCCTATTTATTCGCACGACTGATGCACCCGATGCTGCGCGGGCTGTGGGGACGGGTTTATGACAGTGTCAGCCTGCATCATGGCCAGGACCTCGAACAGGTGATCGCCGGGCACACCCCGGTTTATCTCCCCTGCCACCGCAGCCACCTGGATTATTTACTGCTACCTTATCTGCTACACACCCGCAACCTCCCGGTACCCCAGGCCGCAGCCGGTAATAATCTGAATATCCCCCTGATCGGCAGCGTGCTGCGCTGGGGGGGCGCGTTTTATATCCGCCGCAGTTTCCGGGGTAATCGGCTGTACGGTGCGGTGTTTCAAAGCTACACCGCCGCCTTACTCCGGCATGGCGCGGCGCTGGAGTATTTCATCGAAGGCGGTCGCAGCCGGACAGGCTTGATTCTCAAGCCTCGTATGGGCCTATTGGATATGACCCTGCGGGCCGGACTGGCCTGTCCACACCGCCCGCTGGTACTCATCCCGATTCATATCGCCTATGAATCGGTGCTGGAGAGCCATGGGTATTTAGCCGAACTGGCCGGGCAGTCTAAGCAGCGCGAATCGCTGCGCAGTGTATGGCGCGGACTGGTGGATCTGCGTAAACCGCGTGGCGAGGTTCATGTCAATATCGGCGAACCGCTGTATGTACACACGTTATTCGACCAGTACCAACCCGGTTGGCGCCCCCCCCGGCAGAGTCCCCGCTGGTGACCCGCCCCGACTGGCTGCAAGCCTGCAACCGCCAACTGGCCCAACAGGTCGTCACCGGCATCAATAACGCGGCGGTGGTCACCTCGACCGGTCTGCTGGCCTGCGCCGTTCTGGATGCCGAACCCCAACCGGCTCTCCTCGACCGGGTGATCGCCCGCTTCACGGCCTTACAGCAATTGCTGCACACCTGGCGGTATTCCGCACGTTGTGTGGTTACCCGGCGCAGCCCTCAAGACAGCATCGCCCAAGCCCGCCGCCTGGAGCTGCTGCATCAACCCACAGCCGAGCATATCGCCATGAGCGAGACCCAACGCGGGCTGCTGGACTATCACCGCAACACGGTGCGGCATGTTTTGGCGCTGCCCAGTGCCGTAGCCGCGTGTTTTAGCGATCAGCCCCGCTGCTCCAGCGAGGCACTGCTGGCCCGGATTACCGAGCGCTATACCGATCTGGCTGACACGCTATTTCTGCCTTGGGAGGTGAATGCATTGACAGAACCCTTGCACAATCTGCTCCGAGCGCTGGCTGACTTAGGCTGGCTGCATACCGATGAGACCGGCTGGCAAGCCACCGACGCTCATCAGCCAGACTGGCAACTGCTGGCACGACTGGTCTAAGTTATGAACACCCGATCATCCACTTGACAGGACACCAGACAATGAATCTCAACTTACACCATAACGCCCGCACAACCTCGTCCATCCGCCGTGAATTGCAGCTCTCGACGAAATCTGACCTTGAACTGGCTGGCTCGTGAGTATTACGAGGCTTGCCAGTCAGAGTGTTGGCGTACCCATTCAGCCGCAGTGATGATCGGAATACCTCTGAATACGTTTAAGCTCAGTAAATCGTCGTCACCGGATACTACTGCATCGGCACGCCCCGCCAGAGCGCAGGCAAGAACGGCGTCATCATCGGGGTCTCTACACACAGGTTCGCTCAACGGCTCGAGATAGACTTGTTCAGTGAGCACACGATAATCCTCCACCAAACTCGCGGGGATCAAGCCAGCAGATCTGATTCTGTTGGCGAACTCCTCGCGCGCCAGCACTTCCGCCAGTTCTGCGATCAGACGCTCGCTTGAGACGACAGTGATGCGCTGATACCGACAAGCCTGAATGATCTGGCGCGGCGCACCTTTCCACAGCAAACCCGAGATGACCGTATTAGTATCAGCTACGATGCGCATTAGCAGCCAAACGCTGTTCCGTGCGTGCGGATTGAATCTCTGCCTGGATCTCTTGGGTACTCAGCGGTGGCGAATCGAGCGCGTCGAGTTTTTTCATGGCCTGCGCTAACCGCTCACTTGCCTCCTGACGCGTCTGGTGACGGCGGTGCTTGATAAACTCAAGGAAATTATCGATCTCGACCAGCTCATTGGGCGGCAGTGTTTTGAGCTTCTGGTAAAGCACTTCAGCAGTAGTATTCATAAGCAATCCTCGTAGCGGATTTGCCAGCACGCAATGCGCTGACCGTTCGAGCCTAGCTCCTTTAATTTTTAAATTTAAGTGTAGCAAAAAAATAATTTGAGCATGGTCGCTTTGCGCCTCAATAATGACTAGATTATTAAAAAAGTTAATATTGTCTTATAATCGAGCGATCTGCTCAGACTTGTGGATAATATAGCCATTCGCTCTGTTTTCCAGACATGAAATAGTCGTTCGCCCTGATGATCGTGGTGTAGGGGCGGTTCGCGAACCGCCCCTACCGCCTATATTCCATCTGCGGTCGCCCATGGAGGCACGGTTCCCATGTTCGGATAATTCATCAAATGGCTATACTCACAACTTAAACAACAGACACCCTTATCGATGAACACCCGCTTCACCCTACGCACCCCCTATCAACCCGCCGGTGATCAACCGGCGGCGATTAATGCCCTGGTCGATGGCTTGGGGCAAGGGCTGCGCTACCAGACCCTGCTGGGCGTGACCGGCAGTGGTAAAACCTTCACCATGGCCAATGTGATCCAGGCCGCCCAGCGCCCGGCGATTGTCCTCGCCCCCAATAAAACCCTGGCCGCGCAACTGTATGGCGAGTTTCGGGCGTTTTTTCCTGATAATGCCGTCGAGTATTTCGTCTCGTATTACGACTATTATCA
>SKOM01000208.1 GCA_007120095.1 Candidatus Competibacteraceae bacterium
CGGATATAGTCGGCGTATTTAGGCCGCCGCTCGGCAATGTCTTTTTCCAGCATTGCCACACCGGATACCTTGAGCAGGAAAAATGACATCAACAGCGGGGCAATGATAGCCCACCAGGCTCCAGCGGCCAGGGCGAATAAATAAAAACTCCACCAGATACAGAAATCGCCAAAATAATTGGGGTGGCGGGTGTAACGCCACAGCCCCTGATCCATGACCTTGCCGGCATTATTCGGGTCGGCCTTGAAACGCTGTAACTGCCAGTCACCACCGGCCTCAAAGGTAAAACCCACCAGCCACAGCATGACGGCTAACAGGTCTAAGCCGCCCAGCGGGGTCGGACCGGCCATAGCCGCCAGCAGCGGGAGTGAAATCACCCACGCCAGTATCCCTTGCAAGCCGAAGACGATATACAGGCTTTTGTACTGGAAATGGGGCTGATTATTGGCGCGCATCGCCTGATAACGGCGATCTTCACCTTCGCCCCAGTTGCGCCAGGTGATATAAGCGGCCAAACGCAACGCCCAGACCGTCACCAAGACCAGTACCAAAGCGGTACGCGGCCCGGCTTCAGTTAACGTCAGGGCGTACACCATAGCCGCCAGCAGGAACGCCAGCGACCAGAGCGAATCGACAATGCTGACATTGTTCAGCTTGATGCTGAGTAACCAAGCCAGCACCATCATCACCAGTATCGCGTATAACCCATTCAAATAGGCTGCTAATTCAAACATAAAGTCTCCATTCATGTCATCAGTCGGTGGTGTCGATGGGCAACACCGTGCCGTCTAAGGATTCGATTAATTGCACGGCTTCGACCCAAACCTGATCCAGACGTGCCGCATCGGTGTGACGCAAGACGACCGTAACGCGAAACCCATCGCTGCTGCTGGTAAACCGGGGGTAACTGCCAATATCGACGTCGGGATAACGGTGCTGAATCGCCGTTAGCCCGGCCGCAATCACGCCCTCGCCTAAATTGCAGCTGATACTGCGGGATAATACCGGCTGACCACCGCGTAGTCGTCCTTTAACCCCATCGAGCATCGCCTGCATAATCCGCGGCACACCGGCCATGACCAGCACATTGTCCATTTGGAAACCGGGTGCGGCCGACACCGGGTTATCAATTAAGGTCGCGCCTTCAGGAATCCGCACCATACGCAAACGCGCCGGGGTCAACTCCAGACCGGCCATCCCGTAATGCTGCTGAAGGCGCCGCAGCGCTTCAGGATTATTGACCAGCGGACGATTCAGCGCTTTGGCAATAGACTCAGCAGTGATGTCGTCATGGGTCGGACCAATACCACCGGTGGTGAACACATAATCATAGCGGTGGCGTAATGCGTTCACCGCCTCGATAATCTCAGCTTCAATATCCGGTACAATGCGTGCTTCGCGCAGCCGCACACCGATTGCGTTTAACGTTTCAGCGATATAGGGCAGATTGGCATCGCGGGTGCGCCCCGACAGCACTTCATTGCCGATAATCAATAAGGCAGCCGTTACAATAGCGTCAGTCTGGCTCACAGATTAATCCTGAGAACCGCCGCGTGGCGGGTTATACACTGGCTGCTGAGGAAAGGGTGCCACATTACTGCCCTCTTCGCCGGGGCGAATTTTACTCACGCCTTCTTTTTCAACCTCATCGATGCGAATCACCGCATGCAGGGGTAAAAACAGCCGGTTGACTCCGCTGAATTCATTGCGCAGGCGTTCCTCGGACGGGTCAACAACCAAGGAGGTTTTTTCACCGAAGACTAAATCAGCGACTTCGACAAAACCATATAATTCGCCTTGGCCGATATGGCGGGCATACAGCTCGAACACTTTGCCCTGGTTGAAGAATAAGACTTTGTAGATTGTCTGGCGGTTTGACCGATTCATCATCATTGCACTTGGACTGGCTGAATAATGGTTGTACTGTGCCGTTTCACACGGCAAGCTGCAAGTCTTCTAACAACGCGATACCCCGATTCCCTTCAGTGACTCCATTCAACCCTGCTCCTGAGCGGCTGAGCCAACATATTAGCCGCACCCTGCGCCTTGCCCTGCCCGTGATGGTCGCCCGGGCGGGCATGATTGTCTTGGTTGCCGTCGATACGGCGATGACCGGCCATGCCGGCGCAGAACAACTCGCCTTTTATGCCCTTGGATTCGCACCACAGATTTTTGTTCTACTGGTTGGTCTGGGCTTAATGCTGGGCACCGTGGTCATGACGGCCCAGGCCGAGGGCGCGGGACGCCCCCAAGCCTGCGGCTCGATCTGGCGGGTCGCCTTAATTCATGCCGCAGCCATCGGTGTGCTGCAATGGTTATTAATGTTTGGCGGCGAGCGGTTTCTACGCTTAACCGGCCAAAGCGCTGAACTGGCCCATGGCGGCGGGCAGGTCATGATCGCCTTGGGCTGGAGCCTGCCAGCCATGCTGATGTTCATCGCTACGACCTTGTTTTTGGAAGGCATTGGCCGACCGCTGCCGGGACTGGTCGTCATGCTGGTGGCGAATATCGTCAATGTCGCATTGAATGCCCTGCTGATTTACGGCTATTGGGGATTGCCGGCGCTGGGTGCTGAAGGTGCGGCCTGGGCCACCACCGCAGTGCGCTGGTTGATGTTTGTGGCGATTCTGGGCTATGTACTGCTGCGGGTCGATCCACGCCATTACGGTCTGCGTGGCCCGATTGAGGATTTCCGCCGTCTTGGGCGGACGCTACGGCGTATCGGCTATCCTATGGCCATTACCCACGGTTTGGAATCGGGGGCGTTCTCCTGCATGACCTTATTGGCCGGATTATTGGGCGCAGTACAAGTGGCTGCATTCCAAATCGCCATGACCGCCATTGCTTTAGTCTTTATGAGCGCCCAGGGCTTTGCCACGGCCGCCAGCATCCGGGTCGGTAATGCCGTGGGACGGAGTGATCCACGCGGGGTGCAGATTGCCGGTTGGACGGCCACTGCGCTGGCTTGTGTAGTATTGGCCTTATTCGCCTTATTATTTTCCAGTCAAGCCCAATGGGTGGTGGGCTGGTTTTCCAGCGATGCCGAAGTGATGGCAGTGGCCTTGGTTACCGTGACCTTGACCGGACTGGTATTGATTCCCGATGGTTTACAAGCGGTGTTAATCGGTGCTCTGCGCGGCATGGGCGATGTCTGGCCGGCAGCGGGCTTGTTTTTGATCGCCTTTTGGTTGGTGATGGTACCGGCTGGGTATCTCTTGGGTGTGTGGCTGGAATACGGTGCGGCGGGTTTGATTATCGCTATTTTAATCGGCACCACCGTCGCGGCAGTGTTCATGGCGTGGCGGTTTCAGAAAATCGCCCGCCGAGCGGTTGTGGCGCTGTGAACCGCTGGTTTGGGTGCTCAGTTATGGCGGTAGAGGCGTGAGCAATACGCCCCTACCGTATTAAGCAGTCTGCCGTTAGGCCGACTGTTGCACCGCGTCTAATCCACCCGAACCTTGCGCCCGGTGAACCCGATTGAGTGCACTGATCACCGCCCGCAGCGAAGCCGCAACAATGTTTTTGTGCATGCCTACACCAAACACCGTAGCACCCTGTGCCGTTTGTAATTGTAAATAAGCGACGGCGGTGGCATCACCGTGATGGGCTGAACTGCCGACGGCATGTTCACGGTAGTCCACCACGCGCATGACGATCCCGCAATGTTGCGCCAAAGCATCGAGGAAAGCGTCAATCGGGCCGTTGCCCTTGCCGGTGATCAGCCGCTCCTGGCCACGATCCAAGATTTTGGCAGTGATTTGCCGAATCTCGGCAGCGTGGGTGTCCGGTTTGGTGCGGTATTCGATAAACCCGAAGGGCTGCTCCAGCCCCAAATATTCGCCTTGAAACGCTTCCCAAATCTGCGCTGAGCTGAGTTCTTTGCCGGTTTCGTCCGCAATCAACTGCACCACATTGGAAAACTCGACTTGCAGCAAACGCGGCAGATGCAAACCATAATCCTGCTCCAGCAGATAGGCAATACCGCCTTTGCCCGATTGACTGTTCACCCGGATCACGGCCTCATAACTGCGCCCCACATCCTGGGGATCAATCGGCAGATAAGGCACCTGCCAGACCCCGCTATTGGACTGGCGCTGAGCGGTAAACCCCTTTTTAATCGCATCTTGGTGCGAACCGGAAAAGGCCGTAAAGACTAACTCGCCGGCATAAGGATGGCGCGGATGCACCGGCAGTTGATTGCAATATTCCACACAGCGGACAATATCGTTGATATTAGCAAAATCCAACTGCGGATTAACCCCTTGGGTGTATAAATTCAGCCCCAAGGTGACAATATCCACATTGCCGGTCCGCTCGCCATTACCAAACAAAGTGCCTTCCACCCGGTCGGCACCGGCCATGACCCCAAGTTCAGCCGCTGCCACGGCAGTACCGCGGTCATTATGCGGATGCAGGCTGACAATCACACAGTCGCGTTGCTTAATATTACGGCAAAACCACTCCACCTGATCGGCGTAAATATTCGGTGTAGAAGATTCCACTGTGGCTGGCAGATTGAAAATCAAACGCTGCTCAGGCGTTGGCTCATAGACCTCCATCACCGCTTCGCAAACGCGCTTGGAAACGTCCAGCTCCGTGTTGGAAAACAATTCCGGGGAATACTGGAACACCCAGTC
>SKOM01000175.1 GCA_007120095.1 Candidatus Competibacteraceae bacterium
ACCGGCCTGCCGTGGCAGCGACGGTTGAGCAGCGGGGACTGGTTTGCTATCAGCGTCATCGTGATCAATCTCATTGCCGTGTTCAGCGCCCCGCTCATCACAGATCACAGTTATGCCAGCCTGTTCCAATCGCTGGGTGTCAAACTGCATCCGTGGCCATAAGATCGACGGTCACGGCTCATGGGTGGTAGTTAATCACTGCACTGTTCAGGCTTTAAAAGCCGCAACTTTTTCTGCGGTTAACCGCCCATTGCGCACACAGTCGTTCATGGCAATACCGCGGTAAGCATTACCGGTCAAATGCAGGCCGGGGTGGTGTTCGGCACGCGCCATCAGCGCATCAACCGCCGCAATATGTCCTACGGGGTAACCGGGCAGTCCCTTGGGCCAGCGTTTCACAAAGACCGCATCGGGTTCGGCGTCGATGCCTAAGGCACTGGACAGCCCCTCGCGGGAGAGCCGAATCAGGGTTTCTGGATCATGGTTAACCCGTTCGGGTTCGCGTTGGCCACCGAGCATTACCCGCACGCTTTTCATCCCATTGGGCGACCGATCCGGGAAGATGCTGCTGTCCCACAGTACGCCCAGAAACGGCAGGCGGGCGCTGGCGGTCGTCAGCACACCAAAACCGTCCAATGGATGATCTAAATCGTTCCAACCCAAGCCGACTACGGCGATGGGTGAATAAATAATCCGGTCTAATTGTTCGGCGAGCTCACGGTCGAGTTCCGCCACTAAATGGGCGGCCGCATAAGCCGGCACGGCAATAATCACCTGATCGACCCTTTGGGTTTGACCTGCGGCCTGAATATCATAGCCCTGAGCACGGCGGGTCACTTGCTCCACTGGCTTACCGAGATGCCATTCGGCGCGGATGTTCTGGTACAGATGGTCGATAATGGTACTGGTGCCGCCCTGGAAGCTCATCAGCACCCCACCGGGACCGGCCTGTTTTTTGCGCCGCGCTAACATGCCTTTGAACAAACCGCCGTGTTCTTGCTCCAGTCTGGCGACCAGGGGAAACGCCGCTTGCACCGAGACTCGATCCGCCGTGGTACCGTAAATCCCAGCGGTCATGGCGTCGAGAAATACATTGGTGAAGGCTTTGCCCAAACGCCGATAGCCGAAGGATTGCAGCGTTTCATCCTCGTCGCTGCGCTTGGCCGGCATGAACAGTTCCCCCATCACCCGCAGTTTTTGCGGCAACGACAACAGTGGGGTGGCGACAAACTTGCCGGGGCCATCGGGCAGCGGGTGCATGGCGTCGGTGTAGATAAAACGGCGGCGGGCGGCATCCTCGCTGCGCATGAGTAAATGCGAGCCGCCGCAGTCTTCGACTAATTGCAGCATGTCCGGCTTATTGCTTAAAAAGCCATTCCCGCCTTCTTCGAATAAAAAACCATCCACATTGACCGTGCGCATGGTGCCGCCGAGGTGGGCATTGGCCTCGTAAATCAATAATTCAATGTCATTATCCGCTTTTTGTAGATAAAATGCCGTGCTCAAGCCACTGATTCCGGATCCGATAATTGCTACCCGCATGTGTCGCTCCGTTTAAGTTTTAAATGGTCAAACCACACAGTTTAACCCGATTAGAAGTCGATAAATACTGGATACTCCATCAGCAGGGTGATAGAATTAAGCTATTGCCGGTGTAGCTCAGTCGGTAGAGCATCCGCTTCGTAAGTGGCAGGTCGGGAGTTCGAGTCCCCCCACCGGCACCATCCCAAAGTCGTAACGCCGTCCACAGTCCCTGTATGGTGACAACGCTGTGGCGACGCTCGGCCAAGCCTTACTTTGTTCTGCATTTTTTGGGTCATGCCTGATGCCGCAACCACCCCGTCCGACGCTTAACGCCCGCATTACCCCGCTGGGTGGTTTGGATATTCTCTCGCGCCACGAAGTCGCCCAGTTGCGGGATGCTACCCGTAGTGGTTTGCACGAGCTGTTGCGCCAGTGCGCTTTGGCTGTACTGGCCAGTGGCAGTCGCAGTGACGATGCGCAAATGCTGTTGACCCAACACCGCGATTTCGACATTCAAGTCCAGCAGCAAGATCGCGGTATCTGGCTGGAACTGACCAATGCACCAGGTGAAGCTTTCGTCGATGGGCGGATGATTCGCGGTATCCACGAACTGCTGTTTGCCGTGGTGCGCGACATTGTCTACGTCAGTACCCAGATCAGGGCAGGGCGGTTTGCCCTGGAGCAGCCTGAGGGCATTACCAATGCGGTGTTGGAAATTTTACGCAATGCCCGGGTGCTGCAAGCCCGCGCTGACCCTAATATCGTGGTGTGCTGGGGCGGGCACTCTATCGATCGTGCCGAATACAGCTATACCAAGCGGGTCGGCTATCAACTCGGACTGCGTGGCCTGGATATCTGTACCGGTTGCGGGCCAGGGGCCATGAAGGGGCCGATGAAAGGCGCGGCTATCGGTCATGCCAAACAGCGACTTACGCATAACCGCTACATCGGCATCACCGAGCCGGGTATTATCGCTGCCGAGCCGCCCAATCCTATCGTCAATCATCTGGTCATTATGCCGGATATCGAAAAGCGCCTTGAAGCGTTTGTGCGCATGGCGCACGGCATTGTGGTGTTTCCCGGTGGTGCCGGTACCGCTGAGGAAATTCTATATTTACTGGGCATCTTACTGCATCCTGATAATGTGCCGGTGCCGGTGCCGCTGGTATTTACTGGCCCAGAGGAATCGGCGGCCTATTTTGAACAGATTGACGCTTTTCTGCGCTTTACCTTAGGTGACGCGGTGGCGCAAAACTATCAGATCGTTATTGCTGATCCTTCGCAGGTGGGGCGGATGATGGCTGAAGGCATGATCGAGGTACGCCGCTACCGCAAACACACCCGCGATGCTTTTTTCTTTAACTGGGGTTTGACCATTACGCCGGAATTTCAGCAACCGTTTGCCCCGAATCATACCAATATGGCCGCGCTGGATTTGCGCCGAGGGCGTGAACCCCACCAGTTGGCGGCCGCGCTGCGCCGGGCATTTTCCGGGATCGTAGCCGGTAATGTCAAAGTCGATGGCATTCGCGCTATTCGCGAGCATGGCCCCTATCAAATTTCCGGTGAACCCGACTTAATGCGGGCTTTGGATGAATTGCTGAGCGCGTTTGTCGAACAACAGCGCATGAAACTGCCTGGCGCAACCTATCAGCCGTGTTACCAAATCGCCTGCTAACCCGACGACAGTAGCAGCAGGATGCGGTTCGTGCCTCACCGCATCCTACGCTACCATTTTGTCCGGTAATCAGTTCAGATCAACGCCGCTGACATAGCCTGCTTCCAGTTTCTCGGGCCAGAATTATCAGGGCAGGGATTAACGGGTTGCAGCTCTGTGGTATCTTACTAAAGGTTGCGGATGTGCCACAAAGATCACATCCGGAGCTTTGTAATATCCGGCAAATTCCGGAACCCGCTGCGTATTGAACGATATGATGTAACCATGAACAAGCCCTGTATTATTTTCCTCATCCAGTGCCCCGACCGCAAGGGGCTGGTTTCGTCCATCAGTACCTTCTTCTACGAAAGGGGGTTCAACATACTGAGCTGCCAGCAGTACTCCGATCTGGAAAACGGAATGTACTTCATGCGCATCAAAGTGGCCCTGGAAGATCTGCCGACAACGCGGCGCCAGCTCGAGGATGAATTCAGCGATTTTGGTAAACCCATGGGCCTGATCTGGTCGGTGCACTATTCCGACCGGGTGCAGCGGATGGCGGTTCTGGTCTCGAAAACCTCACACTGCCTGTACGATCTGCTGCTGCGCTGGAAAGAGAATGAGCTCGATTGCGACATTCCGCTCATCATCAGCAACCATCTCGTACTGGAAGAGGCTGCCGGGCAGTTCCGGATGCCGTTCTACTATCTGCCGGTTGACCAGGCAAACAGGACAGATCAGGAGGACAGCATCAGAAAACTACTAAAACAGCACCATATCGATCTGGTTGTGCTGGCCCGGTATATGCAAATTCTCTCGCCGGATTTTGTGAAGGAGTATGCCGGGAAAGTGATCAATATCCACCATGCATTTCTGCCGGCTTTTCAGGGCGGGAACCCCTACGGACGGGCCTATGAGCGGGGTGTGAAAATGATCGGGGCCACCGCCCACTACGCCACCGAGGATCTGGACGAAGGCCCGATCATCGAACAGGATGTGGAGCGAGTAAACCATGAGTGCACCTCCGATCAGCTCAAGCAGATCGGGCGCGATGTTGAACGCATCGTTTTATCGAGAGCGGTACAGGCACACCTTGAGCGGCGCATCATTGTAACCGGCCGCCGTACGGTGATCTTCAGTTCCTGACCCTAGTTACCGGTTTTTGGCCGGTTCGTCGACGCGCTGCGGCGAGACTTTAAACGCACGCAAGAGTCGTATAAAGCCTTGTTATTCAAGGCATCGACAGGGACGGCGTGAACAGATCGGCTTTGAGAAAAGAGAAAGTACGAAAAGCAACACCATTCTTCATAACGTCGAATGAGGTGCATTTTTCTCGGGAAAATGCATCGCACTACTTTCTGTATCGAAAGTGACAAGGTTCCAGATTTTGGGACCCACTATAATCCTCCCTAACCCGACGGCAGTTGATGTGAGACGGGTTCGATACCTTGAGC